>NZ_JASATI010000067.1:0-21014 GCF_038440225.1 Hydrogenophaga sp. OTU3427
CCCCCCCGGCGCCGCGCTGGGGGCGCGTCACCCCCTCAAGGGGGCGGCACTGGCGGACCGGCGGAGCCGGCTCCGCGGTGCCCCCGGATGATGCGGCGCCACGGTTGATGCGGCGCATTTGGCTGAAAAGGTTTTCTCTCTATGAACCGTTATCCACTCTGGAAGTACGTGGTCATCGTCGTCGCGCTGTTGATCGGGGTGATCTACACCCTGCCCAACTTTTTTGGCGAGGCGCCCGCGGTGCAGGTCTCTTCGGCCAAGGCCACGGTCAAGGTCGACACCGGCACCGTGACCCGGGTGGAGCAGGCGCTGGCGGCCCAGAACCTGCAGGCCGCGCTGGTGCAGTTTGACGGCAACTCGGTCAAGGCCCGTTTCAACAGCACCGACGACCAGCTCAAGGCGCGCGACGCGCTGGAGCACGCCTTCAACACCGACCCCGCCAACCCCGGCTTCGTGGTCGCCCTGAACCTGCTGCCGCGCACGCCGGCCTGGCTGTCGTCCCTGCACGCCGCGCCCATGTACCTGGGCCTGGACCTGCGCGGCGGGGTGCACTTCATGCTGCAGGTGGACATGGCCGGCGCGCTGGACCGCCGCGTGGAAACCCTGGTGGGCGACCTGCGCAGCAACCTGCGCGACAAGAACATCCGCCACGGCGGCATCTCGCGCAACGGCCAGACCATCGAGCTGCGCCTGCGCGACGCCGACAGCCGTGGCCCGGTGGTGGACCTGCTGCGCGCCAACTTCGCCGACCTGCGGGTGGCCGAGGCCACGCCGGGCGAGGACCTGCTGATGCGCCTGAACTTCCAGCCCGAGGCCGCCCGCCGTGTGCAGGAGCAGGCCCTCAAGCAGAACATCACCACCCTGCACAACCGCATCAACGAACTCGGCGTGGCCGAGCCGGTGATCCAGCAGCAGGGTCTGGACCGCATCGTGGTGCAGCTGCCGGGCGTGCAGGACACCGCCAAGGCCAAGGACATCCTGGGTCGCACCGCCACGCTGGAACTGCGCATGGTCGACGAAAGCAGCGAAGGCCGCGCGGCCGAACGCGGCAACGGCCCGGTGCCTTTTGGCTCGGAGCGCCACCTGGACCGTGAAGGCCGCGCCGTCATCACCAAGCGCGACGTGCTGCTGACCGGCGAGAACCTGACCGACGCCCAGGCCGGCTTCGACGACAGCCAGCAAGCCGCCGTGCACCTGACGCTGGACGCCAAGGGCGCGCGCGTGTTCCGCGACGTCACGCGCGAGAACGTGGGCAAGCGCATGGCCATCCTGCTGTTCGAAAAAGGCAAGGGCGAGGTCGTGACCGCGCCGGTGATCCGCGGCGAAATCCCGGGCGGCCGGGTGCAGATTTCCGGCAGCATGACCACCGTGGAGGCCAACGACACGGCGCTGCTGCTGCGCGCCGGCTCGCTGGCCGCGCCCATGGACATCATCGAAGAGCGCACCATCGGCCCCAGCCTGGGCGCCGACAACATCGCCAAGGGCTTCAACAGCGTGACCTGGGGCTTCGCCGTCATCGTCGCCTTCATGTGCATCTACTACGCGTTGTTCGGCGCCTTCTCCAGTCTGGCGCTGGGCCTGAACCTGCTGCTGCTGGTGGCCGTGTTGTCCATGCTGCAGGCCACGCTCACCCTGCCCGGCATCGCGGCCATGGCGCTGGCGCTGGGCATGGCCATCGACGCCAACGTGCTGATCAACGAACGGGTGCGCGAGGAACTGCGCAGCGGCGCCTCGCCGCAGGCGGCCATCCACGCCGGCTACGAACACGCCTGGGCCACCATCCTGGACTCCAACATCACCACCCTGATCGCGGGCGTGGCGCTGCTGGCCTTCGGCTCCGGCCCGGTGCGCGGCTTCGCGGTGGTGCACTGCATCGGCATCATCACCAGCATGTTCTCGGCCGTGTTCTTCTCGCGCGGCATCGTCAACCTCTGGTACGGCCGCCAGAAGCGCCTGAAGTCGGTGTCCATCGGCACCGTCTGGAAACCGGCCGGCACCGCCGGCAAGACCCTGGCTTCCAAAGCCGACTGACGCGGAGCAAGCGACATGGAATTCTTCAAGATCCGCAAGGACATTCCCTTCATGAAGCACGCGTTGTTGTTCAACGCGGTGTCCTTCATCACCTTTGCCCTGGCGGTGTTCTTCCTGTTCTCGCGCGGCCTGCACCTGTCGGTGGAGTTCACCGGCGGCACCGTGATGGAGGTCGCCTACGAGCAGCCGGCCGACATGGCCGCGGTGCGCAAGGTGGTGGAGGGCCTGGGTTACGCCGACGTGCCGGTGCAGAACTTCGGCACCTCGCGCGACGTGCTGATGCGCCTGCCGGTGGTGGCGGGCCAGACCTCGGGCCAGCAGAGCGAGGCCATGCTGGCCGCGCTCAAGGCGCAGAACGCCAGCGTGCAGCTGCGCCGCACCGAATTCGTCGGCCCACAGGTCGGCCAGGAGCTGGTGCACGACGGCCTCAAGGCGCTGGGCGTGGTGATCGCCGGCATCATGATCTACCTCGCCATCCGCTTCGAGTGGAAGTACGCGGTCTCCGCCATCATCGCCAACCTGCACGACGTGATCATCATCCTGGGCTTCTTCGCCTTCTTCCAGTGGGAATTCTCGCTCGCGGTGCTGGCCGCGGTGCTGGCGGTGCTGGGCTACTCGGTCAACGAGTCGGTGGTGATCTTCGACCGTATCCGCGAGGCCTTCCGCAAGTACCGCAAGCTGAACACGGTGGAAGTGATCGACCACGCGATCACCTCCACCATCAGCCGCACCATCATCACCCACGGCTCGACCCAGATCATGGTCCTGTCCATGCTGTTGTTCGGGGGCCCGACGCTGCACCACTTCGCCCTGGCGCTGACCATCGGCATCTGCTTCGGCATCTACTCGTCGGTGTTCGTGGCCGCCGCCATCGCCATGTGGCTGGGCATCAAGCGAGAAGACCTGATCAAGTCGGGCGGCAGCGGCAAGAAGGACGACCCCAACGACCCGAACGCCGGCGCGGTGGTCTGAACACCGCGCTTGCGTCACCGGGTGGCTGAGTGACAATGTCTTCACCACAGCCCCCACACTGCCACCGTGCCCACCCCTCCCCCGTCCCCCACCAGACAGACCGCTCAACAGGCGCGTGTCCTGGTGCTGCGGCACGTGCAGGCGGCGCTGGGGGGCATCGCACAGGCCCTCGCCCAGTGGCTGGACCGGCTGCCCGACCCGACCGCCGCCGGCGACCAGGTCCAGTTCAATGAGGACCTGCGCCGCGCCTGGCTGGGCGCCGCCCCCACCTGGCAAACCGCCACTGCCCGCCGGTTGAGCGCCGGCAGTGCCTCTGCCTCCGCGCCACCCCCCCTGGGCGAGCTGCGCCTGCTGGAGGAGGAAGACGTGGAGATGCAAATCCTCGCCGGGCGTCTGGCCCAGGTGGTGGCCGCCCCCGCGCAAGACGAATTCAACGACCTGCGCACCCGCCTTCAGCACCTGGACAACGGCCAGGAGCTGGCGGCCACCGATCCGGTGCAAGCGGCCCAGATCGCCAGGGCCGTGCTGGAAGCCTGGACCGAGGCCGGCCTGGGCCGCGACGCCTGGCTGCATTGCAAGGCCGAGGTGGAGCCGCGCCTGGCGGCGGCCTTTGGCGAGGCCTGCCGGCAGGGCAATGCCTGGCTGCTGCGGCAAGGCGTGCTGCCCCACATCGACCGCCATGCCCTGCTGCGCCGGGGACGCGACAACCCCAGCCGGCGGGACACCCTGTCGCCACCGCCACCGGCCCCCCCCGGCGCCCCGGCCAGCGCCACCGCGGCGGGCGGTCCGGCCGGTGGCGCTGCCCCCGGCGGCGGTGTGCCCGGCCTGCTCAATGACGTGACACAGCGCCTGCGCAAACTGGTGAGCGAGCGGGTACCTGCGGCGGCCAAGTGGTTCGCACCCGCTGGTTCTGGTTCTGGTTCTGGTTCTGGTTCTGGTTCTGGTTCTGGTTCTGGTTCGGGCTCGGGCTCGGGCTCGGGCCCAGGTGGTGGTGGCGGCAGCGGTTCCGGCGCGACGGATGCGGGCGCGCCCACGCGGCCACGCGCCGAGGTCACCACCCTGCTGGTCAGCATGCCGCAGCCGCCATCGGCGCTGCAGGCGGCCAACGCGGGCCCGATCGACACGGCCGGCCTGCAGGCCGGCGTGGCCGAGCTGCGGCAGCAGACCCGGGCCCTCAAGCGCGCCGCCAGCACCGAACAGGACAAGGCCGTCATCGAGGTGGTGGCGCTGATCTTCGACAGCATCCTGGCCGAGGAGCGACTGCCTCCCAGCATCCGCGTGTGGTTCGCCCGCCTGCAGATGCCGGTGCTGCGCGTGGCGCTGGTGGACGCCGACTTCCTGGGCAGCACCGACCACCCGGCCCGCCTGCTGCTGGACCGCATGGGCTCCTGCGTCATGGGTTTCGATGCCGCGGTGTCGCTGGAGCCGCTGGAAACCGAGATGCGCCGCATCGTGCAGGTGGTCGAGCAGTACCCCGAGACCGGCCGCAAGGTGTTCGAGATCGTGCACAAGGAATTCGAGACCTTCCTCGCCCGGCACCTGCTGGAGCGCGGTGGTGTACAGAAGGTGGCCAACCTGGCCGAGCAGGTCGAGCTCAAGGAGACCCTCACCGTCAAGTTCACCATCGAGTTGCGCAAGTTGCTGGGCCAGGCCCCGGTGGCCGAAACGGTGCGCGACTTCCTGTTCCACGTCTGGGCCGAGGTGCTGGCCGTGGCCACGGTGCGCCATGGCGCGCAACACGCCGAATCCACCGCCTTGCGCGCCGTGGCCGGCGAGCTGCTGTGGATGGCCAGCGCCAAGCCCACCCGGGCCGAACGTGCCAAGGTGATCGCCCGCCTGCCCGGCCTGATGGCGCAACTGCGCGAAGGCATGGCGCTGCTGGGGCTGGACCACGACACCCAGGAGCAACGCATCAAGCAGGTCAGCGACGCGCTGGTCGAGGCCTTCATGGCGCGCACCGAGCCGCTGTCCGAACAGTGGCTCAAGGACATGACCGCGCACCTCACGAGCCTGGACGACTACCTCGCCGACGCCGACGTCGAGCCCATCAAGCTGGACCAGTACAGCATCGAGATGATCACCGGGGTCGACGCCTCCGACATCGTGGTGGTGCCCGACACCGGGCAAGCGGTGTCGGTCGCCCTGCGCGACTGGGCCAAGGGCCTGGAACAGGGCGCCTGGTTCGAGCTGAGCCACAACGGCTTCGACTCGCTGGTGCGGCTGAGCTGGCGCAGCCCGCGCAAACAGCTCTACCTGTTCAACGCCACCGACAAGCGCAGCTTCCTGATGCAGCAGGGCCGGGTGGCCAGCTACCTCGACACCGGCCTGCTCAAGCCCTGCGAGGCCGAAACCCTGACCCTGCGCGCCACCCGCGAGGCGCTCAACAAGCTCGACGCCAACCCCGAGCGGCTGCTGGCCTGACCACCGACCGGCCATGAGCGACGCCCCAGCGCCCCTGCTGCCCGCTCCCTACCTGGAGATGATGGCCAGCGGCGTGTCGGTGATCGTGGCCTCGTGCAGCCCCGCCATGGTGCCCAGCGTGATGCGCGCCGTGGGCAGCGAGGTCGGCAACGGCGGGCGCGACATCACGGTCTTCGTCACCCGCAGCCAGTCGGCGCAGTTGCTGCAGGACATCGCCACCACCGGCCGCGTGTCGGTCGTGTTCAGCGCCCCCCGAAGCCACCGCACCGTGCAGGTCAAGAGCCGCCACGCGCGCCTGCGCGAGCTGGCGCCGTCCGACCTGGCCACGCTGCTGCGCTACCGCGACGCCATGGAAGTGGAGGTGGGCGCCGTCGGCTTCCCGCCGGTCTTTGTGCACGCCATGCTGGCGCACCGTGTCGACGACGTGGTGGCCATCTGCTTCAGCCCCGAGCAGGCCTTCGACCAGTCGCCCGGCCCCAACGCTGGCGCCTCGTTGATGCCCGCGCCACCCACGCCCGGAGCCGCCCCATGAGCGTGGACCTGGCCGAAGTGCGGCCCTGCATGGAGGGCGCGATACCGGCCATGATGGCCACCTGCGCGCCCGACGGCACACCCAACGTCGCCTACATCTCGCAGGTCTTCCACGTCGACGACCGGCACGTGGCGCTGTCCTTCCAGTTCTTCAACAAGACGCGCCAGAACATCCTGGCGCAGCCACAGGCCACGGTGCTGATGCTGCACCCGGTGACGGCGTGCTTCTACCGCCTTCACCTGCGCTACCTGCGCACCGAGACCAGCGGGCCGGTGTTCGAAGGCATGAAGGCGCAGCTGGCCGGCATCGCCTCGCACAGCGGCATGGCCGAGGTGTTCCGCCTGCGTGGCGCCGACATCTATGCGGTGTTGGCGGTGGAGGCCGTGGCGGGCGGCCAGACCCTGCCCGACAAGCCCGCGCGCTGTGGCCTGCTCAATGTGCTGCGCCGCGCCAGCGAGCGCCTGGCCTTGTGCACCACGCTGGACGAATTGCTCAACAGCGTGGTCGACACCCTGCGCGGCCCGCTGGACCTGCCCCACGCCATGGTGCTCATGCTCGACCCCGGCACGCAGCGCCTCTACACCGTGGCCAGCTGCGGCTATGCGCGCTCGGGCGTGGGCTCCGAAATCGCGCTCGGCGACGGCGTGATCGGTGTCGCCGCGCGCGAGCGCACGCCAGTGCGCGTCAACCACATGACCAGCGCCTACCGCTACAGCCAGGCGGTGCGCAGCGGCCTGGGCAACGACGCCTGCGAGCGACTGACCGACATCCCCTACCCCGGCCTGAGCGAACCCCACAGCCAGCTGGCGGTGCCGGTGCTCGGCGCCGGCCGGCTGCTGGGCGTGCTGTTC
This sequence comes from Hydrogenophaga sp. OTU3427, assembly GCF_038440225.1. Taxonomy (NCBI): domain Bacteria; kingdom Pseudomonadati; phylum Pseudomonadota; class Betaproteobacteria; order Burkholderiales; family Comamonadaceae; genus Hydrogenophaga; species Hydrogenophaga sp. OTU3427. The sequence continues at coordinate 6,808 of NZ_JASATI010000067.1, forward strand.
GTCGAAAGCGAGCTGGACATGCGGCTGGGCTTCGAGGACGAGGACCTGCTGGTCACGCTGGCCGGCCAGCTCGGGGCGGCCATCGAACACCTGCGGCTCGGCGTCGAGCCGGCGGACAACGGCGGCGCCACGCTGGCACCGCCGGCCGAGGCCACGCCTTGCGCGGCGCCCTTGCAGGTGCGCTGCTTCAGTGCCAACCAGAGCATCTTCATCAACGACACCTACCTGATCAAGGGTGTGGCCGGCGCCATCCTGTGCAAGCTGCTGCGCGACCACGCGCGGCATGGCCGCAGCGAGTTCTCCAACCGCGAACTGCGCCTGGACCCCGCCCTGGGCCTGCCCGACGTGGCCGACAACCTGGAAGCGCGGCTGCTGCTGCTGCAGCGCCGCCTGCAGGAACAGGGCCAGGGCATGCGCATCGAGAAGACCGGGCGCGGCCGTTTCCGGCTGGCCCTGCCCGGGCCGGTTCAGCTGCTGCAGGATTGAGCCGCCACCGGCAGCTGCAAGGCCAGGCCGAGCTTGTGCCAGTCACGCTCGCTCAGGTGGAAACGCGCCACTGCGAGGGCGGCGTCGAACGCCGGCGCCGGCGCGTGGGCCTGCATGTCAGACAGCATGCCCACCCGCTCGCCATGGTGCATGTGGGGCAGCAGCCAGCGCAGGGTGTCCATCATCTCGGCCGGCGGGATGGAGGCCACCAGGTTGTTGTGCACCTGGGCCAGCTCGGCGTCGCTGTACCGCGCCCACAGCACCGCGTTGTGCCGGGTTTCCTCGACCAGCATGTGCTCGAAGTTCTCGGCCACGAACAGGGACAGGCGCTGGTAGAAGCGCAGCAGCAGGGCGGCGCGCGCGGCCTCGGGGCCAGCCAGCAGCTGCCCGAGTTCGGCCCGCAGCGTGTCGATGGCGGCCACGTGGGCCACGTGTTCCTGGGCGGCCGCCCCGCTGCTGCCGGGGGCACGCGCTTCCATCGCGGTGTGCACGAAGGCGTTTTCGTGCTCCAGGTGCTTGGCGCAGAAGCAGAGCAGGCTGCGCACGCGTTCGGCCGCCTCGTCCAGGTCGTCCGCGTCCTGCGGGTCGCAGCGGCCCAGCGCCAGCAGGGTGTCGGCCATGGCGGCGCGCAAGGCCTTGTGGATGCCGGCGTAGAGGTCCAGGCGCGGCAGGGCGGGAGCGGTTGACGGGGCCAGGGCCTGGGCCACGGCGGCCATTTCAGCGTTGTCGAATTGCATGGTGTGTGCCTCGTTGGTGCCACCACGGAACAGGTGGCTGGGTGGGATGGCGGCGGCGCCCCATGCGCCACCAGCCATGCAACGAAGTCTAGGAACCGGGCCTGTTTCGCGCTGCTAAATAGCGCTTAAGAAAACACTAAGAATTTCTTAAACGCGCGACCGCGCTCAGGCTTGACCGCTGCGCTGGAACAGCCCGCCGGGCAGGCGCCCGACCAGGCCCTCCAGCTCCAGTTCGAGCAAGGCGGCCTGCAACGCCGCCGTGGCCAGGCCGGTGCGGGCCTGCAGGGCGTCCAGGCTCACCGGGTCGTGGCCCAGCGCGGCCAGCAAGGCGGCATGGGGGGAGCGGGGTCCGTCGGCCGCGTCGTGGGGCGGCGGGGCCACGGCCGGCACCACGGCCTGGGAGGGCCAGCGCAAGTCCTCCAGCACATCCTGCGCCGACTCGACCAGCTTGGCACCCTGGCGGATCAGCGCATGGCAGCCGCGCGACTGCGGCGCGTGGATGGAGCCGGGGATGGCGAACACCTCGCGTCCCATCTCCACCGCCAGGCGGGCGGTGATCAGCGAGCCCGATTGCAGCGCCGCCTCCACCACCAGCGTGCCCTGGCCCAGGGCGGCGATCAAGCGGTTGCGCTTGGGGAAGTTGGGCGCCAGCGGCGGCGTGCCCAGCGGGTACTCGCTGAGCAGCAGGCCGGCCGCCGCGATGCGGTGGGCGAGGTCCTTGTGGCGGGCGGGGTAGACGCGGTCCAGGCCTGTGCCGACCACCGCGATGGTGGGTGCGCCAGCCGCCAGGGCACCCTCGTGCGCCGCGCCATCCACCCCCAGGGCCAGGCCCGACACCACACACACCCCCGCCTGCCCCAGGCTGCGGGCAAACAGGCGGGCGTTGAGCAGGCCCTGCGGCGAGGGGTTGCGGCTGCCCACCACGGCCACGCGCCGTGGGTACGCCAGTGCCGTCAGCGGCCCCTGGGCAAACAGCAGGATGGGCGGGTCTTCCATCTGCAGGCAGTCCGCCGGGTAGGCCGGGTCGCCCAGCACCAGCAGGTGACGGTCGGACGCGCCCTGAAGCCAGGACCAGGTGGTGTCAAGCTGTGCGTCAAAGTCGGGCGGCAGGTGCAGCAGCGCATCAACCAGGCGCGGCTCGACCACCACACCCAGGGCGTCCCGCCCCTGCCGAAACACCTGGGCGGGCGGTCCGAAGGCGGCCAGCAGGCGGCGCGCCGTGCCGTTGCCCACCCCGGGCGTGAGCAGCAGGCGCAACCAGGCACCCAGTTCCTCGCGCTCCATGGCGCCTCCCTTGTCTTCTTATGTGCCCGCCCGATGCGGCGGGCCGGTGGCCCTCAAGGAGCGGTGACGCGCGAACCCACGGTCACGCCGTCGGCGATCTCCAGCACCAGCGCGTAGGACACGCGTTCGAAGGTGCGGAACACGATCATCAACCCGTTGCGTTCGCCCGGCAACTGGATCTGCACCCGCTCGCGGTCGGTGGTGTCGGTCACGCGGGCGCTGTTGCGCAACACGGCGAGCACGTGGCCCGGCATGATGCCGTGCTGCGTGCCGCGGTTGATGGTCACCACCTGGTTCTGGCCGGCGTAGGTGACGGCATTGCCGTACACCGACACCACTTGGCCACGCGTTTCGGGTGGCGCGGCGCTGGGCACGAAATTGTTGAACTGGCGTTCCGGCTCGGGCAGCAGGCGGTCGCCAGCGCGGATTTCTTCCTTGGTCTGGACGATGTCGATGGTGGCCGGCACGATCTCCTGGGTCACCTTTCCGTCGTTGCCGGTGACGTCGCGAAGTTCCTCGGCCCGCACCAGCGCGGCCCGGCCCACGAAGGGCGCCTCGTAGCCCAGCACCTCGCCGGTGGTCGGGTCCTTGAGCGGCGTGACGTTGCGGAACACCCGGAAGCCACGCGGCTCGCCGGCCTCCATGCTCAAGGCCGCGCCACGCGCGCCGTAACCGATGAGGCCACGGGCATAGGCCCGGTCGCCACGGCTGAGCAGCACACGGCCCTCCTGGGCGGTGACGATGCGGGGCACCTCCATCAGCGACTCCTCGTCCACCACGATGGCTTCGTTCAGGAAGGGCTCGATCTGCTGCTGGGAAATGGCGGGGATGGCGTTGTCGGACAGGCTCTCCGAGCGCACGCGCGGCGAGACCTTGACGGTGGGCAGGCCGCTGCCGTCGTCGGCGAAACGCAGCACGGCGCGGCCGCTGGAGGTGTCGAGCACCAGCTTCTGGCCCGGGTAGATCAGGTGCGGATTGCGGATGGCCTGCAGGTTCATGCCCCACAGTTCGGGCCAGCGCCAGGGGCTCTTGAGGAACAGGGCCGAGATGTCCCACAGCGTGTCGCCGCGCTTGACGGTGTGGCTGCTGGGGGCGTTGGGGGCGAGTTCGCTCAGGGCCACGCCGGCCTGGGCCACCTGCTGGGCGGTGCCCCGCTGCTGGGGCGTCACGGGGTAGCGCTGGGCCGCCGACTGGGCCTGGGCCAGGCCCGTGGCCAGCAAGGCGGCGCTCAGGGCCAGCACCCGGGGGCGGACAAACAGGCGGGTGGAACGAGGGGAAAACGGCATGTTGGAGCCCTGTTTCTGGCGGACGGCACAAACCACACGCCGGCGCCCGCCATTTCTTGACAATTTGCGTTTGATTTTGCGCCCAAGCCCTTGATTAGGCAATGATTACTGCCCCCTCGGTCAGCGCCCCAGTGGAAAAGTGGCGAAAATAGCGACAAATGCGCACCGACGCCCCCATGTGAGTGGGATAGGCGTTTTGCGCGCTTCACATTTTTGCCCGCCACCATGTCGTCCGCTGAACTGCTCCCCATCCTGCGCTACCCCGATCCCCGCCTGCACACCGTGGCCAAACCGGTCGCCTCGGTGGAAGGCGAGATCAGCGCCCTGATCCCCCGCATGCTGGCCACCATGTATGAGGCCAACGGCATCGGACTGGCCGCGACCCAGGTGGACGTGCACCAGCGCCTGATCGTGATCGACGTCAGCGAGACCCGCGACCAGCCCCTGGTGCTGATCAACCCCGAGATCGAATGGGCCAGCGCCGAAACCCGCAAGGGCGAGGAGGGCTGCCTGTCGGTGCCCGGCATCTACGACGGCGTGGAGCGCTCGATCGCGGTGCGCGTGCGCGCGCTGGACGGCCAGGGCCAGTCCCGCACGATCGAGGCCGAGGGCATCCTGGCGGTCTGCATCCAGCACGAGATGGACCACCTGATGGGCAAGGTCTTCGTGGAATACCTCTCGCCGCTCAAGCGCAACCGCATCAAGACCAAGCTGCTCAAGGCAGAACGCGAGGCCCGAGAATGAACACCCGCCGCTGGCTGGCCCGCGCCGGTGTGGCCCTGGGTGCCGCGCTGTGTGCCGCCCTGCTGGCCGCCTGTGCCGCGCCCGAGCGCATGCCGCTGGGCAGCAGCCGCGACGAGACCCTGGCCCGCCTGGGCCAACCCACCGCCGTGCACCGCCTGGCCGACGGCGAACGCCTGCAGTACTCCTACCAGCCCGCCGGCCCCTGGGTGCACAACCTCGATTTCGACGCCTCCGGCCGCCTGCAGCGCAGACAGCAGGTGATGGACCCGGCCGACTTTGCCCAGATCGAGACCGGCCGCTGGACCCGCGACGACGTGCTGCGCCGTTATGGCCGGCCGGCCCAGGTCGAGCGGGTGGCGCGTTTCGACGGCGAGGTCTGGACCTACCGCTTCCTGGACAACCAGCGCCGTCGGCAGCTGCACGTGCACCTGGACCCGGCCGGCACCGTGCGCCAGGTGCTGACCACCGACGAACCCGTCCCCGAACCGCCCGACCCGCTGGTGCAGTGACCTGGGCCTGTTCACACTGTTTTTCCGAGATGCGTTGCGCATGAAACTTGTTTTTGCCGGCACGCCGGAATTTGCCGCCGTCGCCCTGCAGCGCCTGCTCGAAGCGGGCCACGAAGTGCCCCTGGTGCTGACCCAGCCCGACCGCCCGGCCGGCCGCGGCATGAAGCTGCAGCCCTCGGCCGTGAAGCTGCTGGCGCTGGACCACGGCCTGCAGGTGGCGCAACCGCGCAGCCTGCGGCTGGACGGCAAATTTCCCGAGGATGCCCAGGCGACCCAGTGGCTGCTGCGCGACGTGGGCGCCGACGCCATGGTGGTGGCCGCCTACGGACTGATCTTGCCGCAATGGGTGCTGGACACACCGGCCAAGGGCTGCCTCAACATCCATGCCTCGCTGCTGCCGCGCTGGCGCGGCGCCGCGCCCATCCACCGTGCCATCGAGGCCGGGGACCTGGAAACCGGCGTCACCATCATGTTGATGGACGCCGGCCTGGACACCGGCGACATGCTGCTGATGGAACGCCTGCCCATCGCCGCCGACGACAGCACCGCGCGCCTGCACGACAAGCTCGCGGCGCTGGGCGGGCGCCTGATCGTGGACGCACTGGCCCGCCTGGACACGCTGCGGCGCACGCCCCAGCCCACCGAGGGTGTGACCTACGCCCACAAGATCGAGAAACACGAGGCGCTGATCGACTGGACCCAGGCGGCCGAGCTGCTGGCGCGCCGCGTGCGGGCCTTCGACCCCTTTCCCGGCGCCCTGACCCACGTGGGCAGCGACAACCTCAAGGTCTGGTCGGCCCGGGTGGACCCCGGCGATGCGGCAGGCGCGGCCCCCGGCACCGTGCTGGGCTGCGACGCACAGGGCGTGAGGGTGGCGACCGGCCAAGGCGTGTTGTGTCTGACCGAGCTGCAGCGCGCCGGCGGCAAGCGCCTGCCAGCGGCCCAGTTCCTGGCGGGCGCCGGCCTCCGGCCCGGGCTGCGCCTGGGCCAGAACGACACGGGTGCGCCGCATGTTTCTTAAACGCGCCTACCGCCAGCACCCCGAATACTGGGAAGGGCTGCGCCACCAGGGCGCCACCGCCATGGGCATCAGCGCCTGGGGGCTGATGACCGGGGTGGCCATGGTCAAGTCGGGTCTCAGCGGCCTGGAAGCCGTGCTGATGACGCTGCTGGTCTACGCCGGCAGCGCGCAGCTGGCGGCCATCCCGCTGCTGGCCTCGGGTGCGCCGATCTGGGTGATCGTGGCCACCGGCTTCTGCGTCAACCTGCGCTTCATCGTCTTCTCGGCCCACCTGCGGCCGCACATGATGCACCTGCCACGTTGGGAACGCCTGTTCACCGGCTACCTCACCGGCGACCTGACCTACGTCTACTTCGCCCGCCGCTACCCGCATGCGCCCACCAACGCCGACGAAGCGCTGGCCCAGCACGCCTACCTGGCGGGCAATTGCGCCATCAACTACGGCGCCTGGATGGTCACCAGCCTGATCGGCGTGGCGCTGGCCAACGTCATCCCCACCGAATGGGGCCTGGGCTTTGCCGGCATCCTGGCGCTGATGGGCGTGGGCTGCTCGCTGGTCACGTCCCGGCTGCGGGCGGTATCGGCCGGCATCGCAGCCAGCGCGGCGGTGGTCGCCTGGGCGCTGCCGCTCAAGCTCAACATCCTGGTGGCGATCGCCGCCGCCGTGGCCATCTGCCTGATGCTGGAGGCCGGCGGCAAGGGCGGCCCCCAAGGAGAGGCCCGCCATGTTTGACATCACCTGGACCTCGCTGCTGAGCATCCTGGGCCTGGCGGCCGTGACGGTCATCACCCGCTCGCTGTTCTTCATCTCGGACAGCGCCTGGAAGCTGCCCCAGTGGGCCCAGCACGGGCTGCGCTACGCGCCGGTGGCGGCGCTGTCGGCGGTGATCGCGCCCGAGGTGCTGATGAGCCACGGCGCCTTCATCGGCACCTGGAAGGACGCCCGGCTGTTCGCCAGCGCGGCGGGCGTGGCCTGGTTCTTCTGGCGCGGCGGGGTACTGGGCACCATCGTCAGTGGCATGGCGGTCTATCTGCCGCTGCACGTGGGCCTAGGCTGGTAGGACCCGGGCGGGCCGGGTGCCGCGCCGGGCGGCCCAGGCATGGACCCACCACCAGACCGCGCCGTTGGCCGCGTAACAGATCACCATGGTCCACAGCGTGTGGCTGGGGTAGTGGGCGCCACGCAGGGTCTGCACCAACCCCAGGGCGGCGCCCCCCAGCAGCAGAGCGGCCAGCAGCAAGCTGCCGCGCGCGGTGGTGGCGCGGCGCCCGCTCAGCAGCGGCAGGGCCGCCCCCACGAAGACCAGGATGGACGAGGCGTGGCCGCCCGGAAAACAATGCGCCCCGCCGCCATCGGCCACGCCCAGCATCCAGTGCGAAACGTACTGCGCCGACCCGCCGAATTCGGCCAGATCCCAGGGACAGCTGGTCAGGCTGACGCGCTTGATCAGGTTGACCACCAGCAGGGCTGTCAGCGCCCCCAGCCCCACGGCCAGGCGTTCGGTGCGGGTCCAGGCACGCACCGGGCCACGGCCCACCGCCAGCAGGACCAGCCAGCCCACCAGCACCAGCACCAGCAGGCGGCGCGCGCCATCGTGGAGGTGCTGTTCCAGCCAGGGGTGGTGGCGCAGCGCAAACCCCTGTGTGTCGCCCCACCAGCGCATCAGCGCCAGGTCCTGGCCGGCCAGGTCCCAGGACAGGGCCAGCAGCAACAGGACCAGGCCGGCGCGCAGGGCCGGGGTGAACAAGGCGGAAGAACGTGGCATGCGCGGCATTGGGCCAGCGCGTGCTTAACCTTTCCTTAAAAGATGCGGGCTAAACTGGCGGCCACCCCCATCGTGGCCGATTCCATGCGTGTGTTGATAGTCGAAGACGACCCCGGCATCGCCGGAGGCCTGGCGGCGGTGCTCAGGGGCGCCGGCTACGCCGTGGACCATTGCGCCAGCCTGGCCCACGCCTGGGCGGCGCTGCGGTCGGAGTCCTTCGACCTGCTGCTGCTGGACCTGGGCCTGCCCGATGGCGACGGCGCCGACCTGCTGCAACGCCTGCGCCGCCAGCCGGCCCCGGCCGCCGGTGAGACCGGCCTGCCCCACCCGGACCTGCCGGTGCTCATCATGACCGCGCGCGACGCCGTGCCCGACCGCATCGCCGGGCTGGACAAGGGGGCCGACGACTACCTGGTCAAACCCTTCGACGCCGACGAACTGCTGGCCCGCATGCGGGTGGCCCTGCGCCGCAGCGCCGGGCGCGCCAACCCCCTCATCCGGCTGGCCGACGTCGAGATCGACCCCGCCGCCCGCACGGTGCGCCGTGCCGGCCAGCCGGTGGAACTGCGGGCCAAGGAATGGGCGGTGCTGCTCAGCCTGTGGCAGGCGCGTGGCCAGGTGCTGGGCCGCGCGCGGCTGGAGCAGGCCCTCTATGGTTTTGATGAAGGGCTGGAGAGCAACGCGCTGGAGGTGCACATCCACCACCTGCGCCGCAAGCTCGGCGACGGCCTGATCAAGACCGTGCGCGGGGTCGGCTACTTCATGCCCCAGGAAAAGGCATGAGCGCCAGCACCGACGCCACGCCCAGCCTGTGGCGCCACCTCTGGTGGTGGACGCTCGGCGCCCTGCTGGTGGTTTGGGCCACCCTGATCGGCGTGGCCTACCACACCGGCGCCCACGAGGCCGCCGAGATCGCCGACGGGCAGCTGCGGTCCGTGGCGCGCCACTGGCTGGCGCTGCCCGCCCCGCTGTGGCCCGGCCCCGAGGACGCGCTGGCCGGCCCGCCACAGGACCCGGGCGATGTCGTCGAGCACCTGCGGGCGGCCCGTGGCGGCGAATACCACAGCGAATGGGCGCTGGTGTTGTGGCAGGGCGGCCAGTTGCGCCTGGACAGCCACGGCATCGCCGGGCGCCTGCCCGCGCTGTTGCCCCCCGGGCACCGGCTGCTGACGCTGGACGGCCTGCCGGGCCAATGGCGCTGCTGGGTGCAAGAGGGACCGGCCAGCGAAGCCGGCGGCCTGCGCCGGGTGGCCGTGCTGACCCCCATCGCGGCCCATGCCGCCCTGGGCCGCGACATCGCGGAACACGTCGCGCGCCCCGCCCTGGTGATGCTGCCGCTGGTGGCCCTGCTGCTGGCCTGGGCGCTGCGGCGCGGGCTGCGGCCGCTGCGCCGGCTGGCCGCGCAGGTGGCCACGCTGGACCTGCGCGGCGGGCACCAGCTGCCCGAGGAACGGCGTTTCGCCGAACTGCAGGGCGCGGTGCGGGCCATCAACACCCTGGTGCAGAACCTGCAGGACCAGGTCCGGCGCGAGCGTGGTTTCGCGTCGGACGTCGCGCACGAGCTGCGCACCCCCCTGACCGCCGTGGTCTGGCAGGCGCGCCGCGCGCTGGGCGGCAGCGCCGGAGAACGCGACGAGGCGCTGCGGCAGGTGGAACACGAGGCCCTGCGGGCCGGCCACATCCTGTCGCAGCTGCTGGACCTGGCGCGCGCGCAGGGCCTCAACCCCCAGGCCATGCAGCCGGTGGCCCTGCCCGCCCTGGCCGCCCGCGTGCTGGCCGACCACGCGCAGGCGGCGCACGAGGGCGGGCACGAACTGGGCCTGCAGAACGATGCCGCCGGTGACGCCAGCGTGCCCGGCCACCCGCTGATGCTGGAGCTGGCCCTGCGCAACCTGGTGGACAACGCCCTGCGCCACACGCCCACCGGCACCCAGGTGCTGGTGCGGCTGTGGCAGGACGCCAGCGGCACCGGCCTGGAGGTGCTCGACGATGGCGACGGTCCGCCCCCCCGCAGCACGCCACCCGCACCGGGCCACGGCAACCTGGGCATCGGCCTGACCCTGGTGCAGCGCATCGCCGACGTCCACCAGGCCAGCCTGGGCCCGGCGACGCCCATCCCCCCCTACCGCCACGGCTACCGCCTCACCTGGCCGGCCGAGCCCGCGCCGCCCCACAAGGATTAAGGAAACGTTAACCGGCGGCGGCAACACTGCGATGATCGGGACCTGCGCCCGTTCATTGCCCCGACCCCGCCGTTCATGACCGCTTCGCCTTCCGCCACGCATCCCCGCACACCCATCCACCCGCACCGCCCGCGCCACAGCCTGTGGGTGGTGGGCGCCCTGGCCCTGTGGCTCGCAACGCTGGGCAACCTGCCACTGTGGCGCGCGCTGTGGGCCTTGCCCGACCTGGCCGGGCCACGCGGCCTGGCCTTCATGGCAGGCACCGCCCTGTTCCTGGCGGCGGCGCTGCTGGTGCTGCTGGCGCCGCTGGCCTGGCCGCGCCTGACCAAGCCGCTGGGCCTGCTGTGCCTGGCCATGGCGGCCGGCAGCAGCCATTTCATGCTGGCCTATGGGGTGGTGATCGACCCCGGCATGATGACCAACACCCTGCAGACCGACGCCCGCGAGGTGCGCGACCTGCTCTCGCCCGCGCTGCTGTGGACCCTCACCTGGGGCCTGCTGCTGCCCGGTGCCTGGCTGCTGCGCCAGCGCCTGGCGCGGCTGCCCTGGGGCCGCCAACTCAGGCACAACCTGATCGCGGCGGGCCTGGCCCTGGTGGCCGCCATCGGCCTGCTGCTCGCGGGCTTCCAGGACCTGGCGCCGCTGATGCGCAACCACAAGTCGCTGCGCTACATGGTCAACCCCTTCAACACGGTCTGGTCGACCGCGCGCGCACTGGCCGGCCCGGCCAGCCTGGCGCCGCTGCAGGCGCTGGGCACCGATGCCCGCGTCACCGCGCCCCTGCCCACGCCGCCGCTGCTGGTGCTGGTGGTGGGCGAAACCGCGCGCGCCGCCAACTTCGCGCTCGGCGGCTATCCGCGCGACACCACACCCCAGTTGCGCGCACTGCAGGCCACGGGCGACCTCACCTACTTCAGCAACGTGCGCTCGTGTGGCACCAGCACCCAGGCCTCGCTGCCCTGCATGTTCTCGCACCTGGGCCGCGAGGCCTTTGTCGACAGCAAGGAGCGTTTCGAGAACCTGCTGGACGTGCTGGACCACGCCGGTCTGGCGGTCCTGTGGGTGGACAACCAGTCGGGCTGCAAAGGCCTGTGCGAACGTGTCGCCCGCACCGAGACACGGGCCCTGGACGTGCCCGGGCTGTGCCAGGACGGCGAGTGTTTCGACGAAGTCATGCTGCACGGCCTGGACGATCGCATCGCCCAGCTCGACCCGTCCAAGCGCGCCCGCGGCGTGGTGCTGGTGCTGCACCAGATGGGCAGCCACGGCCCGGCGTATTTCAAGCGCGCGCCGGCCGCCTTCAAGCACTTCAAGCCCGAATGCGAAAGCAACGCGCTGCAGCAGTGCGGGCGCGAGTCGGTGGTCAACGCCTACGACAACAGCATCCGCTACACCGACCACTTCCTGGCCCGCACGGTGGCCTGGCTGCAGCAGCACACGCAGCCCAGCGCCATGCTGTACGTGTCGGACCACGGCGAGTCGCTGGGCGAGAACAACCTCTACCTGCACGGCCTGCCCTACGCGCTGGCGCCCGATGAGCAGAAACACGTGCCCATGGTGGCCTGGCTGTCGCCCGCCCTGCGCCAGGCTCGGGGCTGGCCGGCCAACTGCCTGTCCGCCGCCGCCGCGCAGCCGCTGTCCCACGACCACCTGTTCCACTCGATGCTGGGCCTGGCCGGCGTGACCACCCAGGTCAAGCGCGCCGAGCTGGACCTGTTCGCCCGCTGCGGCGCCGGCTGAGCCCGTTCAGTTCGCGCCAGGCTCGGGCGCGGCGGCGGCCCGCTGGGCGAATTCGGCGCGCAAGGCCCGCAGCTTCTCGCGCGGGTCTTCCTTCATGGTCTTCTGGTCCAGCGCCATTTCCTTGATGAAGCGGCTGGGCGTGCCCGGCACCGTCTCGCGGCCCTTCTTGCGCCGCTTGAGCCAGCTCACCGCCAGCGTGCGCTGGGCGCGGGTGATGCCCACGTACATCAGGCGGCGTTCTTCCTGCAGGCGCTGCGCGATGCTGTCGGCGCTGGCGTCGGCGTCGTTGTCATCGAGCTTGAAAGGCAGCAGGCCTTCGTTCACGCCCACCAGCGTGACATGGGGCCACTCCAGCCCCTTGGACGCATGCAGCGTGGACAGGGTCACCACGTTCTGGTCCTGCTCGCGCTCGCTCAGCGTGGAGATCAGCGCGATGGTCTGCACCACCTCCAGCATGCTCTTGCGCTCCTCGGCGATGCCGGTGGCCTCGTCCACCTCGCCGCCACAGCGCCCGGCCATCCAGTCGCAGAACTCGATCACGTTGTTCCAGCGGGCGGCGGCCAGCTTCTCGCTGTCCTCGGCGTCGTACAGGTGTTTTTCGTAGCCGATGTCCTTGAGCCAGTCGTTCAGGAAGCCGCGCGCGGCCTCGGTGCCCAGGGTGTGGCGGGCGCGGTGCTCCAGCTCGTTGAGGTAGCGGCCGAATTCGTGCAGCCCCCCCACGGCGCGGGCCGACACCGCGCTGGGCAGCGAATGCGAGAACAGCGACTCGAACAGGCTGAGCTTGTACTTGGTGGCGAACTCGCCCAGCGCCTGCAGCGTGGTGTGGCCGATGCCCCGCTTGGGCGTGGTGACGGCACGCATGAAGGCCGGGTCGTCGTCGTTGTTGGTGATCAGGCGCAGCCAGGCGCACAGGTCCTTGATCTCGGCGCGGTCGAAAAAGCTCTGCCCCCCCGAAACCTTGTAGGGAATCTGCGCCCGGCGCAGCGCGGTCTCGAAGGGCCGCGCCTGGTGGTTGGCGCGGTAGAGGATGGCGAAGTCCTTGAACTCCTTGTGGGTCGAGTTGGCGCGCAGGCTCTGGATACGCGCCACCGCGCGCTCGGCCTCGTGGTCCTCGTGGTCGGCATCCACCACCCGCACCGGCTCGCCTTCGCCCAGGTCGCTCCACAGCGTCTTGGGAAACAGCTTGGGGTTGGGGCCGATGACGTTGTTGGCCGCGCGCAGGATGGCGCTGGTGGAGCGGTAGTTCTGCTCCAGCTTGATGACGCGCAGCTCGGGGAAATCCTGCGGCAGGCGCTTGAGGTTGTCCAGCGTGGCGCCGCGCCAGCCGTAGATGGACTGGTCGTCGTCGCCCACCGCCGTGAAGCGGGCGCGCTCGCCCACCAGCAGCTTGAGCAGCTCGTACTGGGTGGCGTTGGTGTCCTGGTACTCGTCCACCAGCACGTGGCCCATCTGCTGCTGCCAGCGCGCACGCACGTCGGCGTGGTCGCGCAGCAGCTTGAGCGGCAGCGAGATCAGGTCGTCGAAGTCCACGCTCTGGTAGGCGCTCAGGCGTTCCTCATAGCGGGCCATGAGCACGGCGATGTGGCGCTCGTTGTCGTTGGCCGCCTGCGCAAGCGCCTCGGCCGCGTTCAGGCCCGCGCTTTTCCAGGCGCTGATGGCCCACTGCCACTGGCGCGCGGTGGCGGTGTCGCTGGTGGCGCCGCAGTCCTTGAGGATGCTGGTGATGTCGTCGGTGTCGAGGATGCTGAACTGGGGTTTGAGCCCCAGCACCGCGCCGTCCTGGCGCAGCAGGCGCACGCCCAGGGCGTGGAAGGTGCAGATCAGCACGTCCTTGGCCGGTCGGCCGATCAGCGCCTTGGCGCGCTCGCGCATCTCGGCGGCGGCCTTGTTGGTGAAGGTGATGGCCGCGATGCGCCTGGCCTCCAGCCCGGCCTGCACCAGCCGGCCGATCTTGTGGGTGATGACACGCGTCTTGCCCGAACCGGCGCCCGCCAGCACCAGGCAAGGCCCACCGAGGTGGTTGACGGCATCTTGCTGCGCTTGGTTGAGACCGGCGGACATGGCAATGCGAAAGCAAAGCGACCGATCATACCGGCGGCTCAGCGTGTCACCGTTGCTACACCGACGCCGGACACCCGTCGGTACGCTGGGGGCCACACGGCACGTCAACAACATCAGGAGACACGATGACGACAAGATTCAAGGGGCCGCTGGCCTGGCTGGGGTGCGGCCTGCTGGCCGCTGGCTGCGCGGGTTCGCCGCCAGCGGCGGAGGGGCCGCCGGTGGCGCCTGGGCAGGTGGGCGAGACGCGGCCCGGCTCGGGCGTGCTGCGCGGCTACCTGGACCGGCAGGCCCTGCCGGACAGCCTGGCCCTGCTGCCGCCGCCGCCGGCCGCGGGCTCGGCGGCGGGGGGGGCCCCGGATGGCCGCCGGCCCGACAAACCCCCCCGCG
>NZ_JASATI010000068.1:0-18904 GCF_038440225.1 Hydrogenophaga sp. OTU3427
CCACCCTGCAATGGGTGCACTGGTTCAACTACATCCGACTGCTTGAGCCCATCGGGTTCATCCCGCGAGAGGAAGCTGAGGCAAACTACTCTTGTCATCTCGCCATCTGCCTTGGGTGATCTGTTTCAAGGAGCCACTGGCGACAAACCAAGGTGCGGGTGCTCAATCAGCATTTCACGCATCTTCAGGGCAGCAGGACTCAGTTCGCGGTTCTTTCGATGAATGAAGTAGATCGGTCGGGTCATCATCTTAGGGCTGATGCGTACAGCGACGGTCGGTAGCAGACTGAAATGCGGTAGCGATGTTTCTGGTGACAGGCAAACACCCAGACCGGCTGCGACGAGGCCAGCCAGAGTTGCAAGATTGTTCACATCGAAACCCGTGTCTTCGATGCCTGCTTCTTGAAACACCTGACGGGCAGGTCTCAAGTTCTTTCCTGCTCGTACCAGCATGTTTCCCGTGCCTTGAAGATGCAAAAACTTTACCCGCTGCAGCATGCGTGGCGTGATCATTGACGCTGCGGCAAGAGGGTGATCAGGCGGGCAAACCACGTACAACGCCTCGTCGAACAGAAGTTCAGCCTCCACTTCATGAGGTGTACCTGGCTGCGAGTTGAGCGCAAAATCGACGACGCCCTGTCGAACCAGTTCAAGGCAGCGTACCGACGAAACGTCGTGCAGCTGAATTTGTACGCGAGGATGAAACGCTCGGTACAGCCCCAACACCTTGGGCAACCACATCACCGCCAACGATGGCACGACGGCCAGCGCCACATAGCCGGTTTGCAAGGTTGCAACGTCGTGCAAATCGGTCAGTACCTGTTCGAGCTCTGAGGTTACACGTCGCGCGGTCTCCGCCAAGCGGCGTCCTTCGGCTGTCAGCGTCACCGAACGGCTATCACGGTTGAACAGCAAAACACCAACGCGGTCCTCCAACTTGGAAATCATCTGGCTCAAGGCAGATTGAGTCATGTGACAAAGCTCTGCGGCGACGGTGAACTGTCCTGTCTCTGCCAGGACCAGAAACGACTTCAACACGTGGTCAGAAATGTGCACGGGTGTTGCTCCTGGTGAGTAAAAAAATTAATGGATTAAGAAAATGATTTAATTTTACAGATGACGAGATGATTTGCAGAATCGGGCGCCATGACTGAAGCCCCTTTCTCAAAAAACACCGTCGCTCTGTTGGATGGTGTGCGTGTGTTGGATTTGTCCCGGGTTCTTGCTGGGCCACTTTGTGCGCAGTACCTCGGCGACATGGGCGCGGATGTGATCAAGGTGGAGACGCCGGGCAGTGGCGATGACACCAGGTCCTGGCCCGAGTTTCGGGTTACTCCTCACGGACAACGTACCTCAGGTCCATTTCTGAGCGCCAACCGGAACAAGCGGAGTCTCGCGCTGGACCTCAAAAGCGAGGAGGGCCGTGGCATCGTTCATCGCCTGGCGTGCGATGCCGATATCGTCATCGAGAGCTTTGCACCCGGTGTCGCGGCAAGACTTCAAGTCGATGCCGACACGCTGCGAGCCTTGAATCCACGGTTGATCCATTGCAGCATTTCTGGCTTCGGCACCGTCGGCCCCATGCGCCACGGCAAAGGCTACGACCTGATCCTACAAGCGTTCAGCGGCATGTTGTCCATCACCGGCGATGACGGCAGTCCCCCGATGCGAAGTCCCTTTTCGCCAGTGGATCAGGGCACGGGCATGCACGCCTTGATCGGCATTCTGGCGGCGCTGAACCGACGGCACGTGACCGGGGAGGGCTGCGCGGTGGAGGCATCTCTGTTCGATACAGCCACGGCATTCCTGGGCTACTTTCTTCAGAACCACTGGGAAAGCGGCCGCGAACCACGAAAGGCCGGTGTGGGCCATGCGTCGCTGTGTCCATATGGCGTTTTTGACACGGCCGATGCCCCATTGATTTTGGGTGTCGCCAACGACACTTTGTGGCGAAAGTTCTGTGCGCTCACTGGGTTGGAAGGCCAGGTTGGTCCTGACAAATTCGCCACCAATGCCGAACGCGTACAACGGCGTGATCAAACCGAAACGCTGGTCACTGAAGCGCTTCGCTCCCGTGGCCGTGACCACTGGATACAGCTGCTTGACGAGGCGGGCATTCCATGTGGTCCGGTGCACACGCTTGGGGAGATGTCGGCTCACCCACACACCGAAGCGTCGGGCATGGTCTTGAACTACGAGCACCAACACTTCGGGACTCTCAAGGGCGTAGCGCAGCCATTGCGTTTTGACGGACAGCGGTGTGTGCAGCGTCGCATGCCGCCTCTGTGCGGTGAACACACCACGGACATCCTGCGGGAGATGGGCTGGACCGATGCCGATATCCAGACATTGATGGCCAAAGGGTTGGCCACCCAGGCCAACACCGCCTGACGACCTGAGCAAAAGAGAACGACAGAGACAGGAATATGAATATCAACACAAACGAAAACTATGTCCCGCCGATGCAGTTCATCGCGGGCCGGTGGCGCACCGGTGGCGACGGCGTGGTCGGCATGGTGGTGAATCCGGCCAACGATGAGGTGCTGGCAGAGATTCCTCGTGCCAGCAAGCAAGACCTGGACGACGCTTTGGCTGCGGCCCAGAACGCCTTTTCTCTCTGGCGGATGAAGTCCGCCCATGAGCGCGCTGCGGTGTTGCGACGCGCTGCGGCGCTACTGCGCGAGCGTGTGTCTTCCATCGCCATGCGCATGACGCTTGAGCAGGGCAAGACCTTGCCGGAGGCCCGGCTGGAGGTGGAACTCAGTGCAGAGACCTTCGACTGGTATGCGGCTGAAGCCTTGCGTGTGCATGGCCGCGTCATGCCCTCCCGCGTGCGGGGCGCACGGCAGATGGTGTTGCCCCAGCCACTCGGGCCGGTCGCGGCATTCACGCCATGGAATTTCCCAGCGCTTCTTCCTGCACGCAAGATCGCGCCCGCCTTGGCGGCCGGCTGCACGATGGTGATGAAGCCGTCCGAAGAAACACCATCCTCGGCGCTTGCACTGGCCGAGGCGTTGGCAGATGCTGGATTGCCCGCGGGTGTCTTGAACATGGTCCTGGGTGTACCGGCGGAGGTGTCCGCGCACCTCATCGCTTCGCCGGCGATCCGCAAGGTCACCTTCACCGGATCAACGGAAGTTGGGCGGACGTTGGCCAGACTGGCCGCAGAAGGCGTCAAGCCCTGCACGTTGGAGTTGGGGGGGCATGCACCTGTGCTCATCTTCGACGATGCCGATCTTGAGCGAACGGTGGCTACCTGTATCACCGGAAAGACGCGCAACGCGGGGCAGGTGTGCACATCACCGACGCGCTTCCTGGTGCAGGCAGGTGTTTACGACCGTTTTGTGGCGGCCTTCTCGCAAGCCATGAATCGCCTGGTCATCGGAGACGGCATGGCCGCTGACAGCCAAATGGGTCCGCTGGCAAATCGGCGCAGGTTGAAGGCTGTCGAGGACATGGTGAACGGCGCCGTGGGGGCCGGAGCAAAAGTCCTTGCGGGTGGCGAGCGTCAGGGCTCAAGCGGCAGTTTCTTCCGACCCACGGTGCTGGTGGGAACGCCGCCAGATGCCACGGTGATGCGCAATGAGCCTTTTGGACCTTTGGCGCTCGTCGACTGTTTCGACAGCCTGGAGGAAGGTTTGGCGCTTGCGAACAACACACCTTATGGGTTGGCCGCCTATGCCTTTACCCGATCGGCCGAAACGGCGGTCGCCGTGAGCGAAGGGTTGGAGGCAGGCGGTATCGGCATCAATTCGTTCGCTGTATCGCATATCGAGGCACCCTTTGGCGGTCTCAAGGACAGCGGCTATGGACATGAAGGCGGCTCGGAAGGGCTGGAGGCTTTCATGCACCAAAAGTACGTTCATCACGCCTGAAAGACCTTGCGTAGGCCATCGCAGGCGGATGGCTGCAGTTTTCATCACTCAAACAGGAGACATACATGTTCAAGATTTCTCGAGACGGCGTCGCGAAAACAACACCTGCTCGGCGTTTGGTTCTGGCGGGCGCCATGCTGTTGGCTGGCTATCTGTTCACTGGAGCTGCCGGAGCCCAAGGATCAGGCCCGTTGAAAATCGGTGTTCTCAACGACATGTCTGGCGTGGTGGTCGACCTGTCCGGTCCTGGATCCGTGGTGGCCGCCAAGCTCGCGATCGAGGACTTCGGGGGCAAGGTGCTGGGCCGGTCTATTGAGCTGGTTGAAGGCGATCACCTGAACAAGCCAGACACCGGCCTGACCATGGCCAGGCAGTGGTACGACAGCGGCGTGCGGGCCGTCTTTGACATCGGCATCACGACGGTCGCACTCGGCATGCAAGATCTCGCTCGCGAAAAGGACCGCATCGTCGTGTACGGCAGCTCTGCCAGCTCCGATCTGACGGGAAAGAACTGCTCACCCAACGGCATCCATTGGACCTACAACACCTATGTCCAATCCCTGGGTGCGATCAAGGGCGCACTCGACGCAGGTGGGAAGTCCTGGTACTTCATCACGGTCGATTACTCCTATGGAAAGAATGTGCAGCGAGATGCGACAGCCATCATCGAGGCAGGCGGTGGCAAGGTGATTGGCTCCACCACGCACCCTTTCACCACCACCGATTTCTCATCACAACTGCTGCAGGCGCAGGCCTCTAAGGCGGACGTGATCGCGCTTGCGACAACGACGGCCCATGCTGCAGCCATGATCAAACAGGCGGATGAGTTCGGCATTCGCGCCAAGGGTCAGAAGCTGGCTGCACTGAGTCTCGTGCTCAATGACGTCAAGGCCATGGGCTTGCGTTCCGCACAGGACCTGTTGACGACAGAGGCGTTCTACTGGGATCAGAACGACGAAACGCGCAAGTTTGCCAATCGCTACAAGCAGCGCTTCAACAAGATGCCCAACATGATCCAGGCCAGCATGTACGGAGCGGTGTCGCACTACCTGAAAGCGGTAGCAGCGGCGGGAACAGACGACACCTCGGCGGTGCTGGCCAAGATGAAAAGCACCCCCATCAATGACTTCATGACGCAGAGCGGAACGATTCGAGAGGATGGCCGTGTCGTGCGCGACTTCTACATTTTCCGAGTGAAAAAGCCTGCGGAATCGAAGAACGAGTGGGATTTGTACACCCAGGTGGCCAAGATACCTGCCGCGCAGGCTTTCCCGCCGGCAGACAAACAAGTTTGCCCACTTGTCAAGTAAACGCTGGCTGCTCATGACCGACGCAATCATTGAGGCGCGCGGACTGTCCCGGCAGTTCGCCGGGTTCCATGCCGTGCGGCAGGTGGACCTGCGCGTGCGGCGCGGCAGCATCCACGCCCTGATCGGCCCCAATGGGGCCGGCAAGACCACCTGCTTCAACTTGCTGACCAAGGCGCTGGAACCCTCTGGCGGGTCCATCCACTTCGATGGCCGCGACATCACCCGGATGGAGCCCGCCCAGGTGGCGTTGCTGGGCATGGTGCGCAGCTTCCAGATCTCGGCCATTTTCCCGACCCTGACCGTGAGGGACAACATCCGGGTCGCCTTGCAGCGGCGCCATGGCATGTCGATGTCGTTCTGGAAATCGGACCGCACCTTGGCCTCTCTGGACCAGCGGGCCATGGGCCTCCTGGCCGATGTCGGCTTGGTGCCCCTGGCGGAGTGTGTGGCGGGTGAACTGCCCTATGGCCGCAAGCGCGCGCTCGAAATCGCGACCACGCTGGCGCTCGACCCCCAGATGTTGCTGCTGGATGAGCCCACAGCAGGCATGGGGGTCGAGGACGTGCGGGCCACCGCGGCGCTGATCCGCCGCGTCGCCGCCGGCCGGACCGTCCTGATGGTCGAACACAACCTGGGGGTGGTCGCCGACCTCGCGGACCACATCACCGTGCTGGCCGAGGGCCAAGTGCTTGCAGAAGGTTCGTATGCCGAGATCTCCAACGATGAGCGGGTCCGTTCTGCCTACATCGGAAAGAAAGCCCATGCCCACGCCTGACACATCGCTTGCCCTGCGCGTGCGCGAGCTGCACGGCCACTACGGTCCATCCCACGTGTTGCATGGCATGGCCTTCGACGTGCCGCGTGGCGAGGTCGTGACGCTGCTGGGCCGCAACGGCGCGGGCAAGACCACCACCCTGCGGGCCATCGTCGGCTTGCTGCAGCAACGCGCCGGCAGCATACGGGTGTTGGGCACCGAGACCATCGCGTGGCAGCCGGAGCGGATCGCCCCGCTGGGCATCGCTTATTGCCCTGAGGAAAGAGGCATCTTTTCTTCCCTGAGCGTGCACGAAAACCTGCTGCTGCCACCGGTGCTCAATCCGGGAGGGCTTGGACTCCAGGAAGTACAGGCTTTGTTTCCCCGGCTCGCGGAGCGCGCGCGCAGCCCCGGCACCAAGCTGTCGGGCGGCGAGCAGCAGATGCTGGCCATCGCGCGCATCCTGCGCACCGGCGCCCGACTGTTGTTGCTGGACGAACCCACTGAAGGGCTGGCGCCAGTGATCGTTGAACACATCGGGAACGTGTTGCGCGAGCTGAAGCAACGCGGCTACACGATCCTCCTGGTCGAACAGAACCTGGAATTCGCCATGTCGGTGGCCGACCGCCACCACGTCGTGGAACACGGCCAGGTCGTCGACTCCTTCACCAACGACATGCTGCTGACCGATCCCGATCAGTTGCAGGTCTACATCGGCGTCTGAAACCATGGACAACCTTTTCGGTATTCCTCTGCCGGCTCTCGCTGGCCAGCTCACACTGGGGCTGATCAACGGGGCGTTCTACGCGATGCTCAGTCTCGGACTGACCGTCATTTTTGGCATGCTGCGCTTGATCAACTTCACGCACGGCGCCCAGTTCACCATCGGCGCGTTCGGTGCGTGGATGGCGATGCAGTACCTGAATATCCCGTACTGGCTTGCCCTGGTGCTGGTGCCGCTGGCGGTCGCGGCCCTGGGCATGCTGGCCGAGCGCACCCTGCTGCGCCGGGTGTACCCCATGGACGAGTTGTTCCAGTTGCTGCTCACCTTCGGCATGGCATTGGTTGTTGAAGGCTTGTTGTCGGTGGTGTACGGCTCCTCGGGTCTGCCGTACGACAACCCCATCCCGGGCGGTATCGACCTGGGCTTCATGTTCCTGCCCTACTACCGTGCCTGGATCGTGACCGCCTCGGTCCTGGCGTGCCTGGGCACCTGGATCGCCATCGAACGCACCCGTCTGGGCGCGTACCTGCGCGCCGCCACCGAGAAGCCCCACCTCGTGCGCACCTTTGGCATCAACGTGCCCCGCATGGTCACGCTCACCTACGGTTTTGGTGTGGCGCTGGCGGCGTTGGCCGGCGTGCTGGCGGCGCCCATGGATCAGGTAAAGCCTGCCATGGGTTCGAGCCTGATCATCACGGTGTTCGCCGTGGTGGTGATCGGCGGCATGGGCTCCATCCCGGGATCGGTGGTCACGGGCTTTGCGCTGGGGCTGCTGGAGGCCTTGGCAAAAGTGTATTACCCGCCCGCGTCGAGTGTCGTGATCTTTCTGATCATGACCGGGGTGATCCTGTTCAAGCCGGTGGGCCTGTTTGGGAGGCCGGCATGAGCCCGTTGTCAGAGACGCTGGTTTCGGCCGCCCCGGTGGTGGATGTCACCCAAGGTCCCGCCCTCGGTGCCCGACCACGCGACACGGCCCTATTTGTCGGCTTGTTGCTGGTGTTGGCACTCGCACCGCTGGCCTTCTATCCCATCTTCCTGACCAAGCTGTTGTGCTTCGGGCTTTTTGCGATGGCGTTCAACCTGCTCGTGGGGCAGGCTGGCCTGCTGTCCTTTGGGCACGCGATGTTCTTTGGCGGGTCGGCCTACGTCACCGCCCACGCGTTGAAGGCCTGGGCCTTGCCCACCGAAGTCGCCATTGTCCTGGGCGTGGGCTTTTCCGCCGTGCTGGGCTTGTTGGTGGGACTGGTGTCCATCCGCCGGCAAGGCATTTACTTTGCCATGATCACGCTGGCGCTGGCGCAGATGTTCTTTTATGTCTGTGTGGGCCTGCCGCAGACCGGCGGCGATGACGGCATCAACGCCGTGCCCCGGCGGGCCCTGTTCTCCGTGATTCCGATCGCCGATGACCGCGTCTTGTATTACGTGGTGCTCGCCTGCTTTCTGGCGTCCTTCTTGCTGGTCTACCGCGTGGTGCACTCGCCCTACGGGCAGGTGCTTCGGGCTATCCGTGACAACGAAGCGCGCGCGGTGTCCTTGGGTTACCAGGTCGGGCGTTACAAGTTGCTGGCGTTCGTCTTGTCCGCCGCGCTGGCCGGCCTGGCCGGATCGCTCAAGGTGCTCGTGTTCCGCCTGGCCACCTTGGTGGATGTCTCGTGGAGCACCTCTGGCGAAGTGATCCTGATGGCCTTGGTGGGGGGCATCGGTACCGTGGTGGGGCCGCTGCTGGGGGCGGCCTTCATGCTGACGCTTCAAAGCGCCTTGCAGGGGCTTGCGCAGTGGATGCCGGTGGCGCAGGGCGTGGTGTTCGTGGTGGCCGTGCTGGTGTTGCCGCGCGGCATGGCCGGCACCTTCGGTGTGTTGCGCCAGCGGTCCCGCGCGAAGGCGCCGGCGGCGGCATCGGCGGGCATGGCTTCCCACACGGGAAGCAAGTACCCCGGCCGTGCGACGAAGGCGCTGATGGATCCATTGGACACCGCGCCATGAACCCGACGCTGGATGAGGGGCTGGCCGACCGCGTGGCGCTTGTCACTGGCGCGGCGTCAGGCATCGGGCTGGCGGTGGCCCGCAGGCTTGCCACGGCCGGCGCCCGTGTGGTCATGGCGGACGTGGCCGAGGCGCGGCTGGACAAGGTGGTCCACCAGCTCCGTCAGGAGGGCGGTCGGGTGCTGGCATGTGCCGCCGATGTTTGCAAGCCCGCGTCCATGGACGGGCTGGTGTCGCGTGCCGTCGAGGCTTTTGGCGGCTTGCATCTCGCGGTGAACAACGCCGGCATCTCCGGCAAGCAGGCGCCCCTGGCCGAGCAGTCGATCGACGACTGGCTGCGTGTCATGGACCACAACCTCCACGGCGTGTTCTATGCGATGCGCAGCCAGATTCCGGCCCTGCTGGCCTCTGGCGGCGGTGCCATCGTCAACGTGGCTTCGGTGTTGGGGCAGGTGGGTTCCGCGCTCTCGCCCGCCTACACGGCCGCCAAACACGCGGTGGTTGGACTGACCCGCAGCGCGGCACTGGCCTACGCGGACCAGGGCTTGCGCATCAACGCGGTCGGCCCGGGCTACATCAGCACGCCCCTGTTGCAAGCGCTCAGCGAATCCGATCGCGCGCGGGTGGCCGCCACAACACCGCTGGGCCGGCTGGGTGACCCCTGCGAAATCGCGGAGTTGGTCGCGTTTTTGCTGTCGCCACGTGCGTCCTTCACGACAGGCGCTTTTTATCTTGCCGATGGTGGTTTCACCACGGCCTGATGCCCCACAAAAAACCGATAGGAGATGACATGAAGTGCGTTCATTTGCCGGGATTTCGATCCCTTTTGGAACTGGTGGACAAACCGACACCCGTACCCACTGGCACCGAGGTGTTGTTGAAGGTGCTGGGCGCGGGCATGTGCCACAGCGACGCCCACATCTGGGAAGGCCAATACGACCTGGGGGGCGGGCGAAGCATTTCCATGGCCGAGCGCATCCGCTTCCCATTGGTGATGGGACACGAAACCAGCGGTGAGGTGGTGGCCCTGGGTCCGCAGGCGAACGGCGCGGCGCTCGGTGCCCGGTACGCCGTGTGCAGCTGGATCGGTTGTGGTGCATGCCATTTCTGCGCCGCGGGCGACGAACACCTGTGCGCCACGCCGCGTTTCCTGGGCGTGAATCGCGACGGTGGTTATGCCGATCACGTGCTGGTGCCCCACCCGCGCTACCTGGTGGACATCGGTGACCTCGACCCCGTGGCGGCGGCGCCGCTGGTCTGCTCGGGCCTGACCACCTACAGCGCCTTGAAGAAGGCCGGCCCGCAACTCCAGCACGAACGCATCGTGATGTTCGGCGCCGGTGGGCTGGGCCTGATGGCGCTCAACCTGTTGCGCATCCTGGGCGCGCCCGGCGCGGTGGTTCTGGAGCCCGACGCGGTCAAACGCGATGCGGCCATGGCGGCCGGTGCCATCGCTGCCATTGATCCACGCGCGGCTGACGTCGCGGAGCAAGTGCGCGCGGCGCTTGGCCAGCCGGTCCGGTTTGTCCTCGATCTGGTCGGCAGCGGGGAAAGCGCCACGCTGGGTTTCGAGCTGCTGGAGCGGGCGGGCAAGATGGTCGTCGTGGGCCTGTTCGGCGGTGCGATGCAGCTGTCGGTGCCGCTGCTGCCCATGCGGGCCGCCACGCTGCAGGGCAGCTACATCGGCAGCCCGGCCGAGCTGCGGGAGCTGGTGGCGCTGGTCCGCGAACGCGGTGGCCTCGCCATGCCCATAGACCGCCGGTCGCTGGCCGACGCGGACACCGCCCTGCAGGACCTGCGCGCTGGCCGCGTGGTCGGCCGCGTGGTGCTGGTGCCTTGAGCGCGCCCAAGGAGACGACGATGGCCTTGCACCCGGTCATTGCAACGATGCTCGACGCCGCGCGCGCCGCGGGTCGCCCCGCGCTCTCCGCCGGCACGCCGCTGCAGGCGCGGGCACAGGTGGCCGCCATGCGGACGGCACTTGGCCCCGGTCCGCAGGAGGTCGCGGCCCAGGCCTTGTCGATCCCCACGCGCGGCGGCGCGATTCCGGCCCGCCTCTACAGGCCACGGTCCAACCCCCAGGGGCTGGTGGTGTACCTGCATGGCGGTGGCTGGGTCTGTGGGCAGCTCGATGATTTCGATGCGCTCGCGCGCCTGCTGGCGCAGCGCAGCGGTTGTGCCTTGCTGCTGGTCGACTACCGGCTGGCGCCCGAGCATCCCTTTCCGGCTGCGTTACACGACGCCGAGGATGCCCTCGCGTGGGCACATGGCGAGGGGCGCTCCCTGCTGGGGCGAGAAGTTCCGCTGCTGGTGGCGGGCGACAGCGCCGGCGCCAATCTCGGCATCGCGGCGGTGTTGGCCGTGCGGCCACGCATTCCGGTGGCCATGCAGGCGTGGTTTTATCCGGTGACCGATTGTGATCTGGACCGCCCCAGCTACCTGGCGTGCAGCGAAGGCATGCCTTTGACCCGCGAAGACATGCGTTGGTTTTTTGAGCACTACGCACCCGCGGCGGCCTGGGCAGACCCACGCATCGCCGTCTTGCGTTCTTCGGAACTGGCTCACTCGCCCCGAACCTGGCTGGCCACCGCCGAACACGACGTGCTGCGCGACGAGGGCGAAGCGTATGCACACCGCCTGAAAGCCGTGGGCGTCGAGGTCGAGTGGTGCCGCGTTGGCGGTTTGCCCCATGGTTTTGCACGGCTCTTCAACCTCGTGGAAACGGCCCGCGAGGCTGTCGAGCAGGCAGCGGACGCGATGGCCGCCGCGTGTGATGTCCCGGGACCGTCCTCCACCCCAGCCACGTCCATCTTTTCATGAAGGCCCCATCCATGTCAGACCATGCTTCCCCTGTTCCTCGGCGCCCTGACGGCGTCGATTGTGATGTTGTTGTCATCGGTGCCGGTTTTGCCGGTCTCTATCTCCTGCATCGGTTGCGCCGGCTTGGTTTTCGCGTCAAGGTGTTCGAAGCCGGCGAGGACGTCGGTGGCACGTGGTACTGGAACCGCTACCCTGGCGCCCGCTGCGATGTGGAAAGCCTGGAGTATTCCTACTCGTTCTCCGAGGAGCTTCAGCAGGAATGGCGCTGGAGCGAGCGCTACGCCGGCCAGCCCGAAATCCTGCGCTACATCCACCACGTGGCCGACCGCTTCGACTTGCGCCGTGACATCGCGCTCAACACCCGTGTCGAACGGGCCCGTTTTGACCCGGAAGCCCACCGCTGGACCGTGCACACCGCGCCAGGCGAGTCGGTGTCGGCGCGCTTTTGCATCATGGCCTCGGGCAACCTGTCGGCCGCGCGCTTGCCGGATGTTCCTGGGATACGGGACTTTCGCGGGCGCTGGTTCCACACCAGCGCCTGGCCGAAGGAGTCGGTCGATTTCACGGGATTGCGCGTGGGCGTGGTGGGCACCGGTTCCACCGGGATCCAGGTCATTCCCAAGATCGCCGAGCAGGCCAAACACCTTTATGTCTTCCAGCGCACGGCCAACTACAGCATTCCCTTGCGCAACGGCCCGCAGGACCCCGCTATCGAGCGGGATGTGAAGTCCCGCTACGCGCAGGTGCGCAAGCAGGCGCGCGAATGCCCCTCTGGTGTCGCCGGTTTCAACGTGCCCACGCAGTCGGCCCTGGCCGTCACGCCGGAAGAGCGCGAGCTTGCCTACCAGCAACGTTGGGAATGGGGTGGCATAGGCCTGACACGTGCCTTCAACGACGTGATCGTCAACGCCGAGGCCAACCGGACGGCGGCGGCGTTTGTTGTTCGCAAGATGCGCGAGGTGATCAAGGACCCGACGGTCGCGGACATGTTGACGCCGACCTACCCGATCGGAACCAAGCGCCTGTGTGCCGATACGGGCTACTACCCAACCTTCAACCGCGACAACGTCACGCTGGTCGACATCCGCCGCAACCCGATCGAGGCCATCGGTGATGAGACCGTGCGCACCGCACACGCCAGCTACGAAGTCGACGCGCTGGTGTTCGCCACGGGCTTCGATGCCATGACCGGCGCGCTGCTGGCGGTGGACATTGGCGTGAACGGTGGCCCGACGCTGCGGGAGCTGTGGGCGGACGGGCCGAGTGCCTACCTCGGTCTCATGGTGGCGGGTTTGCCCAATTTGTTCATGGTGACCGGCCCTGGCAGCCCGTCGGTGCTCAGCAACGTGGTGGTTTCTATCGAGCAGCACGTGGACTTCATCAGCGATTGCCTGGCCTCCATGGCGGACAAGGGGCAGTCGCGGATTGAGGCAGACGCGCAAGCCCAGCAGGCCTGGTCCCGCCATGTCAGCGAGGTGGCCAACCAGTCGCTGCTGGCGACGGCGGCTTCCTGGTACACGGGCGCCAACATCCCCGGGAAGCCGCGTGTCTTCATGCCCTACATGGGCGGTGTGGGGGTGTTCCGCGCCCTCTGTGACGAGGTGGCCCGCGACGGCTACCGAGGTTTTTCTTTCTCAAGCGCGGACGGTGCCCGTTCCGCGGATTTCAATTCGTCTGCGAAGGAGCATTGCGATGGCCGGGCTGTGGTTTGAGGAATTTTCGGTGGATCAGGTGTTCGAGCACGAAATTCGGCGCACCGTGACAGAGGCGGACAACGTCTGGTTCAGCAGCGCCACCTACAACCCCGCCGCCATCCACATCGATGCAGAATACTGCAAGGGCACCGAGTTCGGCAAACCGCTGATGAACAGCGTCTTTTCCCTGGGCCTGGTGATCGGCCTGTCGGTCCAGGACACCACGTTGGGAACAACGGTTGCCAATCTGGGCATGACGGATGTGCGCTTTTCGAATCCGGTGTTTGCGGGTGACACCCTGCGCTCCCGCACCACGGTGCTGGAGGTGCGCGCGAGCAAGTCGCGGCCCAATGCGGGTATCGTGACTTTCCTCCACCAAGGTCTCAACCAAGCGGGCCAAGAGGTGGTGACCTGCAAGCGGCAGGCCCTCATGTTGCGGAAGTCGGAGGTCGCATGAGGCCTTTGCGTTCGATGCTCTTTGTGCCTGCCGACAGCGACCGCAAGCTCGACAAGGCGCACGGCAGCCGTGCAGATGCCCTGATTCTTGATCTGGAGGACGCAGTGGCGCCGTCCAGGAAGGCCGTGGCCCGAACGGCGGCGGCGGCGTATCTGCAGGCGCACGCCACGTCATCAGGCCCTTTGATGTATGTCCGCATCAATCCGCTGGATTCCGGGCTGGCGCTTCTGGATCTCGCGGAGGTGGTGGTCGGGGGCCTTGCCGGCATCATGCTGCCGAAAACCAGCAGCGCGGCGGACGTGCTTCGCCTCGGCCATTGCCTGGACGCGCTGGAAGCCCGGGCCGGCATTGCGGCCGGCCATGTGCGGGTGGTGCCGGTGGCCACGGAGACCGCTGCCGCCATGCTGAGCATGGGCAGTTTCATTGGCGGGACACCTCGGCTTGCGGGCATCACGTGGGGTGCCGAAGACCTGTCGACCGCCATCGGCGCCATCTCCAACCGCGACGCGGATGGCAAGTTGTCGCCTTTGTACGAACTGGCAGCTTCCATGTGTCTGTGTGCAGCGGCCGCAGCTAGCGTCCCCGCGATCGACACGCTCTACGCCAACTTCCGTGACTCCGAGGGCCTGGCCACGTCTTGCGCCCAATCGCGTCGCCGCGGCTTTCGTGGACGTATTGCCATCCACCCCGATCAGGTCGACACGATCAACGAGGCGTTCACGCCGAATGAGCAGGAACTCGAACACGCGCGGCGCGTGGTGGCCGCTTTCGCGAATCAGCCAGACGCCGGCACCGTGGGCATCGACGGCCTGATGTACGACATTCCGCATCTCAAGCAGGCCCGCCAGACGCTGGGTCTTGCAGATTGAAACCATTCCACACCAGGACTTCCCATGGATTTTTCTATCAATGACGACCAACGCGCCATCCGTGAGGGGGTGGCAGCGGTGGTCAAACGCTTCGATGACGAATATTGGTTGGCGCGTGACGAGGACGGTGAATTCCCCAGAGCGTTTCACCGCGCCATGGCGGAGGCCGGCTGGCTTGGCATCACCATGCCGACAGAGTATGGCGGTGCTGGGCTTGGCGTTACGGAGGCCGCGATCATGATGAACGAGGTGGCCAGCCACGGCGGTGGCATGGCCGCAACCTCCGCTGTGCACATCAATCTGTTTGGGCCACATCCCATTGTGGTGTTCGGCACGCCGGAACAGAAGCAACGGTGGATTCCTCGCCTGATCTCTGGCGAAGATCAATGCTGCTTTGGCTTCACCGAACCAGACGCAGGACTCAACACGACTGCCATCAAGACCTTCGCGCAGAAGGTGCCAGGTGGCTACCTCGTGGATGGGCAAAAGGTGTGGACATCGACTGCGCAGGTCGCCAACAAAATCATGTTGCTCACGCGCACGACCAAGCTGGAAGACTGCGCACGGCCCACCGACGGCATCACCATTTTCTACACCGACCTGGATCGAACGAAGATCGACGTGCACCGCATCGCCAAGATGGGACGCAAGGCGGTTGATTCAAATGCGATTTTCATTGATGGCCTGTTCATCCCGGATAGCGATCGCATCGGCGAAGAAGGCAAGGGCTTCAGCTACATACTGCACAGCCTCAATCCGGAGCGCATATTGATCGCCGCAGAGGCCACGGGCATAGGCCACGACGCTTTGCGCAGGGCGGCAAAGTATGCCCGTGAGCGTGTGGTTTTCGGGCGGCCCATCGGTCAGAACCAGGGCATCCAGCATCCACTGGCCGAACGCTGGATGGCGTTGGAAGCGGCCTGGACCATGACGATGAAGGCAGCCTGGCTGTACGACAGCGAGCTGCCCTGCGGCGCGGAGGCCAATACGGCCAAGTTCCTGGGTGCCCGTGCTGGTCATGCTGCGGCCGAGCAGGCGGTGTTCACCCACGGCGGCTTTGGCTATGCGAAGGAATACCACGTGGAGCGTCTGTACCGGGAGGTCACCATCACCCGCATCGCGCCCATCACCGAGCAGCTGATCCTGTCGTTCATCGCCGAGAAGGTGTTGGATCAGCCCAAATCCTACTGAGCGCCCACCCCATGACCACGTGTCTCCATCGCCAGGTTTTCCTGGCCTCCCGTCCGGTTGGAATCCCCCAGGCGTCCGACTTCGCGATCCGGTCCGTGGCCATTCCCGAGGTCGGGGATGGGCAGGTTCGGGTGCGCAATGTCTACCTCTCGGTGGAGCCGGCGATGCGCGGCTGGGTCAATGCCGTTGGCAATTACAGCGATCCAGTGCCGATCGGCGACGTGATGCGCTCCTTCGCGGCCGGCGTGGTGGAGGAATCGCGCGCGCCCGACGTGCCCGTGGGCACCTGGGTATCGGGCCTTTTCGGTTGGCAAGAGCAGGCGGTGATCGATGCCACGCAGATCGACCGCACCGTCACGGAACGAGATTTGCCGTTGTCCACGGCGCTGGGCGTGCTGGGCATCAATGGGGTCACGGCGCATTACGGCTTGCTCAAGCTGGGCGAGCCCAAGGCGGGCCAGACCGTGGTGGTCTCGACCGCGGCGGGTTCGGTGGGTTCGTGTGTTGGACAGATTGCCAAGCTCAAGGGCTGCCGCACGGTGGGCATTGCCGGCGGTGAGGTCAAACGCCAGATGTGTCTCGATGCCTTCGGTTTTGATGCCGCTGTCGACTACAAGGCCCCCAATTTCCTCGATCAACTCGCGCAAGCCTGTTCCGGGGGCG
This sequence comes from Hydrogenophaga sp. OTU3427, assembly GCF_038440225.1. NCBI lineage: Bacteria > Pseudomonadati > Pseudomonadota > Betaproteobacteria > Burkholderiales > Comamonadaceae > Hydrogenophaga > Hydrogenophaga sp. OTU3427. Next base: position 16,340 of record NZ_JASATI010000068.1, read on the forward strand.
TAGACGTTTACTACGACAACACCGCTGGCGCCATCAGCGACGCTGTGTGGGCGCACCTGAATGTGGGCGCCCGTGTGGTCGTCTGCGGCACCGCCTCGGTAGCGAACTGGGACCCACCGCCCACGGGCCCACGGGTCGAGCGACAGCTGTTGGTGAAGCGAGCGCGGGTGCAGGGTTTTGTCATTTTCGACCACATCGATCATGAGCCTGCAGCGCGGCGGGACCTCGCGCAATGGTTGCGGGCTGGTCATCTGCGCTACCTGGAAGACGTGCTTGTAGGTATTGAGCAGGCGCCAGATGCCATTGCTGGACTCTACAGAGGGGAGAACCTGGGCAAGCGCTTGATCCGCATTTCGGATCTGTGACTGTTTCCATAGGAGTTTTTGGATCATGTACCGTCAAAAAAAAATCATCATCAGCTGCGCCGTCACGGGGGCCATCCACACCCCGTCTATGTCACCACATCTGCCCGTGACCGCGGACGAAATCGCGGAGGCATCCATTGCCGCAGCACAAGCGGGCGCCGCGATCATCCACCTGCATGCGCGAGACCCCGTGACCGGAAAACCTGACCAGCGACCCGAAGCTTTCTTGCCGTTCTTGCACAAGATCCGGCACGACTGCGACGCTGTTGTGAATCTCACCACGGGTGGTTCGCCCTACATGAGCGTCCAGGAGCGCATGCTGCCGGCCAAGGTGCTGAAGCCAGAGATCGCGTCCATGAACATGGGCACCATGAACTTCGGCCTCTTTCCCATGTTGCAGCGATTCACGGAGTTCAAGCACGAGTGGGAACGCCCCTATCTCGAAGGCAGCAAAGACCTGATCTTTCGGAACACCTATGGAGACCTTGAAACCGTTTTCAATGAACTGGGGCCTAACCAGACACGGTATGAGTTCGAGTGCTACGACACGGCGCATTTGTACAACCTTGCACATTTCGCTGAACGTGGGCTCGTCAAACCGCCGTACTTCATTCAGACCGTCTTTGGCATCCTGGGTGGCATTGGAAGCCACCCAGATGACGTCATGCACATGAAACGCGCGGCGGACCGCTTGTTTGGTGACGACTACAGGTGGTCCGTGTTGGGTGCTGGGCGATCACAGATGTCGGTCGCTGCCATGGCCGCATCCATGGGCGGTAATGTACGGGTTGGACTTGAGGACAGTCTGTGGATCGGTCCAGGTAAGCTGGCCCGTTCAAATGCCGAACAAGTTCGTCAAGTGCGCACCATCCTGGAGGGTCTTGGTTTGGAGATCGCGACGCCCGCGGAGGCACGGGACATTCTCCAGCTGAAGGGGGCAGACCAGGTGGCGTTTTGATGGACCAAGAATTTTCGAACCAGCATCGGCCACCTCACGAACTACGTTCGCACTGTCTTCTTGAAGTCGGCCACGTAAATATCAATACAACTATTTGAGGAGACACATGAACTCGCTGCATAAATTGTTGGTTGCTGCGCTGTCTTTCGCGGCATTTTCGGCATCACAAGCACAAACCTGGCCCGCGAAACCAATCCGCTTGATTGTTCCGTATGCCGTCGGTCAAGGGACGGATATTGCCGCGCGGTACGTCGCTGATGAAGTTGCAAAGGAATTGAAGCAGCCAATTGTGGTTGACAACCGGCCTGGAGCAGGTGGCAACATCGGTACGCAAGCTGCGGCACGTTCTGCGCCTGATGGTTACACGATCACCATCGGAACGAATGCCACACATGCGGCCAACAGCTTCTTGTTCGCAAACCCTGGTTTCGATCCTCAGGCAGATTTCGAGCCCATCGCCATGGTGGGGATCCTGCCGTTGGTGTATGTGACTCATCCGGGGAACTCGATCAACACCATGCAGGATCTGGTCCGTGCCGCGCGCGCCAAACCGGATGGCCTCAATGTCGCGATTTCCACCACCACATGCCGGATGGCCCACGAGCTGTTCAAGTCGCGCAGCGAAGCGCCCATGTTTCCCATTGATTTCAAGGGCAGTGCACAGGCGCTGACGGCTGTCATGGGCAGCCAGGTCGAGTACATGGTTGACACCATCACGTCGCTTCGGGGTGCCATCGTGAATCAGCAGGTGAAGCCGCTGGGGGTCACGTCCATGCGTTCCAGCAAATTGCTTCCAGGCGTGAAGTCCTTGGCGGAGCAGGGCATCGACGGCTACGAATTGGTGGGATGGACCGTGTTTTACGCGCCCAAAGGCACACCGGCCGAAGCCATCAAGGTGTTGTCCGAGGCCATGAGCAAGACCTTGACCCGCGCGGATGTGCAGGAGAAGCTGTTGCAGATGGGCATCGAGCCGGAGTGGAGGTCGCGCGAAGATCTCAAGGCCTTTGCTGCAACCGAGAAAGAAAAGTGGGGAAGGCTGATTCGCATGGCTGGTCTGAAGCCGGCCAGCTGATTTTTGTTTCGCATTCTGTTCCAAGCTGTATGACCGACCTGTCCGCCGAATTCAAAGCCCTGGCCAACTACCGCCCGACCCACAAGGTGCGTTTTGTCACCGCCGCCAGCCTGTTCGACGGCCACGACGCGGCCATCAACATCATGCGGCGCATCCTGCAGAGCATGGGG
>NZ_JASATI010000069.1:0-18484 GCF_038440225.1 Hydrogenophaga sp. OTU3427
ATTGACCGTCACCGGCGTGTCTTCCGCCGTGCTGGCGCTGTCGTCGGTGGCGAGCGGCACATCGTCCACGATGGTGATGACGATGGTGTTGGTGACCGTGCGCCCGTTGGCGTCGATCATCTGGTAGGTGATGGTGTCGGTTTCCGGCGCGTCAGGCAGGTCCACCGTAGCCTCGGTCAGGGTGTAGACGTAACTGCCATCGGCATTGACGACAAAGCTGCCGGATGTCGCATCGCCGGTGCTGGGCACGGCGGTCCAGCCGGCAGGCAAGGTCAGCACACCATGGACGGTCTCGCGGTTGCTCTCCGGATCCAGACCAGCGGGCAGGCCGGCCTCGTCCACCGTGGCGGGGGTCGACACCGAGGCGGGAAGCGGCGGCAAGGCTGGCGGCGGCGGAGGGGGCTCGACCGGGGGAAGGGGCGGCGGCGGCGGCAACGGTGGAGGGGGCGGTGGGGGCACAACAGGCACATCGGGCGGCGGTACCACCACCGGCGGCTGGACCACCGGCGGCGGCGGCGGAACCTCCTCCACCACCGCCACGGCCACGTGCTCGGCCACGGGCGGCACATCGGTGAGCGCGGTGTTGAAGTCGAACGCGAGGGGATCGACCCCTTCGCTGACACGCAGCAGGCGCACGAAGGAACTGCCGTCGCGGTCTGCGGCGCCACCGGCACCCGCAGCGGGTGCCTCCAGGCTGTCGTTGAGGTCGCCCTGCCCGGCCAGCACGTCGATCACCCGTTCGATGGTGCCACCGGCCACCGCGGCCTGCGCGGCCTCGGGCTTGGCGCTGCCGAACAGTTGTTCATCGATCTTCACCTGCTCGTCTGGCCCCAGGTTCAGGGCCTGGCCCTCATCAGCCACCAGCTCAATGCGCCCGTGTGCGCCAGCCAGCACCGTGTCGCCACGCGACAGCCGGTCGCCCACCTTGGCCGTGCGCACCTGGCCCGACACATCCACCACAAACACCACACCCGTGACCGCCTTGACCACATAGACCGATGCCATGACTTCCTCCCCTGATTTGTACAGAGAAGGAAGCATGCGGGATGCCTCTGTCCATGACCATTGGACGGTGGTGAGTGAAAGTCTCAACTAATGTGAATGCACCCTGTGCGCGCCTGGAGGATCACAATTTTTCACAGTCTGTGTAACATGGCGCCGATGCCGGCCACCCTGGATGCGGATGGCACGCACTGGAACCCGAACAAGGACACCAAGATGAAGATCGACCTGGGCTGTGGCGGCAAAAAGAAAGCGGGCTTCATCGGCTTGGACCAGTACCCAATGCAGGGGGTGGACCATGTGCTCAACATCGGCCATGAGCGCTGGCCCTTCGAGGACGCCAGCGTGGAGGAGGCCTACTCCAGCAATTTCCTCGAACACCTGACCAACCTCAATGGTGCCTGGGAACGGGTGCATTTCTTCAACGAGCTTGACCGGGTGTTGCGGCCGGGGGCCAAGGCCTTCGTGGCCATCCCGCACTGGAATTCGGAGCGCTTCTACGGCGACCCGACCCACAAGGAACCCTTCAGCGAGATGGGTGTGTACTACCTGAACAAGGACTGGCGCCTGTCGCAGGCACCACACACCGACCGCACCTGGAACCCCCATGGCTACAGCTGCAATTTCGATGCGAGCCTGGGCTACGTGCTGCAACCCGAGCTGCGCCACCTGACAGGCAAGGAAAAAGAGCACGCCCAGCGCTGGCTCAGGGCGTCCGTGCAGGAAATGCACTTGCACCTGACCAAGCGCTGAACCGGTTGCGACCGCCCCGCCAGGGGCAGTCGCCTCACGTCAGTCCTTGAACAGGCGGTGCCGGCTGATGGCGGTCTGGAAGATGTCCAGGTAGGCCGGAGCCACCTTGCTGATGTGAAAACGCTCGTTGGCGTCTTTTTCCGCATTGGTTCCCAGGTGGGCATACTGCTCGGGCGCATCGATGACCTGCACCGCGCGGTGTGCCCACAGGTCGATGTCCTCGTAATCGCACAGCAGACCATTGCGGCCATGCTGGATCACCTCCGGCACAAAGCAGCGATCACTGGCAATGACCACCCGGCCACGGAACAGGATTTCGAAAATGCCCCAGTTGGCCGACCCGTACTGCAGCGGGTAGAGGAACAGATCCATCGCCTCGATGAAATCGGCGAACTGGTCGTAGGCGGCGAAACTGACATGCTGGAAAGCGGAATCCGGCCCCAGCGTGATGCCCTCGCGGGCCAGCACGTAATGCATGAACGATTCCGGGCGACTGGCCTTGTCCGGAAACTGGGTCTGCAGATAGGCTTCCTCGTAGGAATACAGGACCTTGGGCGAACCACAAAAGACGAACTTCACCTTCTGCCGGCGCTTGAGGATTTCCTTGGCGATCAGCACAAACTGCTCGAAACCCTTGGCGGACGACAGGTCCCGGGCTGAAAAGCCGATATGGAAAACACCGGGCTCTTTCTTGAACTGGCTCTTGCGCCGGGTGATCTGGAAACCTTCCATCTGCGGCACGATCTTGTCGTGCAGGCAGGTTGGAAACATGGATTTCGCGTAAGCGCTGGGCACGATCACCATGTCGCTCTTGAGCACCTGGTGAAAGCTGGACATCTCGAACAGCTTGTCACGGTAGGTCGCGTATTCGGGCTGCGGGTACTTGGGGTCGTGCCCGTGGTGCCCGAACGAGGGAAATTCGATATAGGTGACGATGGGAATGTCGAATTCACCAAACAGCTGCAGCGGATACCCACCGGAGCCGTGGGCAACGATCAGGTCGATGCCCGTCTTGGCCAGGACCTGGTGAATGGACTTCTTGATCGAGAAAGACCGCTGGACACGCGCCTCGATGTTCTTGATATAGAAATAGGTTTTGTCGTTTTCCGCCACCGCCTGGAAAGGCGCAAGGTTGGACACTTTGTCCTTGTTGGCCTCATAGACCCCGGTCGAGCACAGAAACCACGAATTGGCCAAGCCTTGCCCATTCAGGTATTTGTGCAGGTGCTCAAACTGTCCCAGTCCCTCATGAACAAACAGGATTCGCATGCTTTCTGAGCTCCAAGAAAAAATGGCGGGAAATTCCCGCCATTGAATATATCGGAAGCGACCTCAGGTCGGGCTGCCGTCGTTGTTGTTGTTGAGCAGGCGGTTGACCTGGTCTTGCGCCAGCGGATCGAAAGGCACATCGGACGAGGTGCCGCCGCCGGTGGTGGTGCCCGTGTCGAGGCCCGCGAGCTGATCGCCACCCAGCAGATCCTGCGCCTGCAGCGGCGTCACCGCGCTGCTGTCGGTGGTGGTCTCGGTCTCGGTGAAGGTCTCGGTCACCGTTTCGGTGAACTGGGACACCGTGACCGTTTCGGTGAACTGGGTCACCGTGATCGTGTCGGTGAAGGACGACACCGTGATCGTGTCCGTGAAGGACGACACCGTGATGGTCTCGGTCGGCCCGGCCTCGGTGAAGGTGGCGGACGTCTCGGTCACCGTCGGCACGGATTCCGTGTCGGTGAAGGTGGCCGTCTCCGTGAAGGTCACGGTTTCGGTTTCGGTGACCGTGTTGGTGTCCGTCACGGTCTCGGTTTCGGTGACCGTGTTGGTGTCGGTCACGGTTTCGGTTTCGGTGACCGTGTTGGTGTCCGTCACGGTCTCGGTTTCGGTGACCGTGTTGGTGTCGGTCACGGTTTCGGTTTCGGTGACCGTGTTGGTGTCCGTCACGGTGATCGTGTCGGTCACGGTTTCGGTTTCGGTGACCGTGTTGGTGTCCGTCACGGTGATCGTGTCGGTCACGGTTTCGGTTTCGGTGACCGTGTTGGTGTCGGTCACAGTATCCGTTTCGGTCAGCGTCCGTGTGTCCGTCAAGGTAACCGTGTCGGTCACCGTATCGGTATCGGTCAGGGTCAGGGTATCGGTCACCGTGACGGTGTTGGTCACCGTGTCGGTGTTGGTCACGGTGTCGGTTTCCGTCACCGTCACGGTGGTCGTGATGCTGACGTTGTCGATGATCACTGAACCCGAAATGGTGCCGATCTTGAAAGCGCCAGAATCCACCACCACATCGAGACGGTCGTATCCTCCATCGATCAAAATAGGGTCGAGCACCTGATCACCCTCAGGGAAGCTCAATGTGTCCGAACCCACCAGGTTACCGTCTTTGTAGGCGGTCCAGGTGAACGAATCGCTCCCACCTCCGCCCACATGCTTGGTGGTCAGTTGAATACCATTGGCAGCCAGCGCGGTGGTCCCATCTGCCTCAAAAAACTCAATCTGAAGCGCCTCGCCCGTGTTCATGTTGTTGTTGTCAATACCCAGATTGTTCGAGGGATTGACACCACTGCCCGGGCTGGGGTCGGTGAATTTGATCTTGACGCTGTTTCCACCGTAACTACCGGTAAAGGTATGCGACTCCGCCGGACCCGCGCCCTTGATGGTCAGATCCACCGGCTCAAAAGTGGACTCTGTCTGCGTCACCAGCACGGTGGCTGTGGCCGTCTCGGTCACGGTGGCCGACTCGGTCTCGGTTCCAGTCACCGTTTCCGTATCGGTGGCCGTGGCGGTTTCGGTCACGGTTTCGGTGTCCGACACCGTGTCGGTGTAGGTGAAGGTCTGACTGACCGTCGAAGTCTCGGTGTCGGTGACGGTCTCGGTGTCCGTGACCGTCTGGGTATCGGTAACGGTTTCAGTGTCCGTCACGGTTTCGGTGTCCGTCACGGTTTCGGTGTCCGTCACGGTTTCGGTGTCCGTCACGGTTTCGGTGTCCGTCACGGTTTCGGTGTTGGTTTCCGTTTCGGTGTCGGTGACGGTTTCGGTGTCGGTGACGGTTTCGGTGTCGGTGACGGTTTCGGTGTCGGTGACAGTTTCGGTGTCGGTGACCGTTTCGGTGTCGGTGACGGTTTCGGTGTCGGTGACCGTTTCGGTGTCGGTGACCGTTTCGGTGTCCGTCACGGTCTCGGTGTCCGTGACCGTCTGGGTCTCGGAGTCGGTCACCGTCATGGTTTCGGTCACCGTCTGGACCACCGAGGTTTCGGCCAGACCGGTCACGGTCACGGTGACCGGCACCGAGATGGTGTCGGTGATGATGCCGGTCACGGTGTCGGTGACGATGCCGGTCACGGTGTCGGTGACAATGCCGGAGACGGTGTCGGTGACGATGCCAGTGATCGTGCTGGTGACTTCTTCCTGCACCGTGATGGTGAAGGTCGGCGTTTCCTCAACCAGGACAAAGTCCTCGGGAATCACCAGGGGCACGTCCGTCAAGCCGGTGCTGAAGCTGAAGGCCAGCGGATCGGTGCCTTCGCTGATGCGCAGCAGGCGGACAAAACCGCTGCCTTCGCCACCGGCACCACCACCGGCACCCGCGCCGGCCGCCGTGGCTTCGAGTTCTTCGGTCAGGTCGCCACCACGGTCCAGCGCCTGGATCACGTTGTCAATGGCACCGCCACCCACGGCGGCCTCGGCGCGACCCGGTCGGCCAGTGGCCGCGAGCGATTCGTCGATCTTGACGGTCTGTTGCGGACCCAGCGACAGGGGGCTGCCGTCGTCCATGGTCAACTCCACCGCGCCGCCGGCGCTGGTGACGATGGACTCGCCTTTTTGGACCTTGTCGCCCACTTTGAGGGGACGGGTCTGGCCGTCGAGGCCGACCACAAAAGCGGTACCGCGGATGGAAAGGACTTGAGCCATGGTTTTCTCCAAGATGGAAATCTGTGCTTGGAGCTTACTTTTGTTAACTAAATTTGACCATTAGACAAAAGTACAAATCCGCACGGTCGGCAGCGCGCGCTGCGCCGCCCAACCGCTCATCCTGGCCGCTCAAATGATGTCGTCGCCGCCCAGCAGGTTGAGGCGGTTGGCCAGCGTGGCCCGGGTCTGGCGGCGCTGCAGCAGCTTGTTCTGGGCGGCCACCGGCAGGTCGGTGAACTGGATCACCGCGCGGTCGATCAGCACGTCGATCAAGTCTTCGGTCACGCGGGCCAGCTCGGCGTCGGTCAGCGCCAGCGGATTGGCGGCGCCCACGCCGGCGACGCGGCGCACGAACGCGCCCACCTCGGGATCGGCCGGGTCGGCAGGGGCCCACTCGCCGCTGAGCGCCTCTTCGTTCGTGAGGGCCCGCTCGATCAGGCCGACAACTTCACCCTGAGCGCCACGTTGTACGTACATCATGAGCCAAGCCCCCTCATTTGGAGGGTGTCGCCTGCCCGGCACCACCCTGCCCGGACAGCCGCAACACCAGTTGCAGGCGGTCGCGCACGCCCAGTTTCTCGAACACGGCCCCAAGATGGGCCTTGACCGTGCCTTCCGCGATGAACAGCTGTTCCGCCACCTCGCGGTTGGACTTGCCGGCGGCCACCGCCCGGGCGACGTCCAGTTCGCGGGACGAGAGCGCGGACAGGTCGGGAGCGGGCAACTGCGCCGCGGTGCCGGGGGAGCGTTCAAGCAACTGGCGCGTGGCGGCGACGATGCGCTCCAGCAGCTCCGGCCCCACCCACAACCCGCCTTGCGCCACCACCGCCGCCACCTCCTGCAGCAGCTCCGGCACGGCGTAAAGGTGGCAATAGGCCCGCGCGCCCTCGTTGATTGCACGCAAGCCCTCGGTCTGGTCGGGCGAGGCGCTGAGCACCGCCACCCGCACGCCAGGCTGGAGCTGCAGCAGGCGCGCCACCAGGTCCATCCACTCAACGTGCCCGGTGCTCACCCACACCAGATCGCCCGGCCGCATCGCCGTGGACACGCGGTTCCAGTCGCCCCACTGCCCCTGTGGAAAGGCGGCCAGCCAGCGCTCGGGCGGCAGCACGGGAGGCTGGGCCAGATTGTTCGACAGAAAATGCGGTGTGCTCATGGTGGCGAAGGAAGTGATGCGGGTGGTTCAGCGTTCGGACAAGGCATTGGCCTTGGCCCTGAGTACGGGTTTGAACATGTAGGACAAGATGGTCTTCTTGCCCGTCAGGATGTCCACCTCGGCCACCATGCCGGGGATGATGGGCAGGTGCTCACCCAGGCTGGACTTGCGGGTCTTGACGCGCACCAGGTAGTGGGCCTCGCCTTTGGCGTTGACCACCGAGTCGGCACCGATGCTCACCACATCGGCCTCCAGTCCACCATAGATCGCGAAGTCATAGGCGGTGAATTTGACCAGGGCCGGCTGGCCGGGGCTGAGGAAGGCGATGTCCTTGGGTGCGATCAGGGCCTCCAGAATGAGGGCGTCGTCCAGCGGGACGATTTCCACCAGGTCCTTGCCGGGCTGCACCACGCCGCCCACGGTGTTGACCAACAGGCGCTTGACCGTGCCACGCACTGGCGACTTGATCTCGGCGTGCTTGACCTTGTCGTCCAGCGCCGCGCCGCCCTCGCGCAGGGCCGAGAGGCGGCTCAAGGTTTCGGAGAGTTCGGCGCTGAACTGGTTGCGCCGCGTCAGCTGCACTTCCTCGATGCGGCGTTGCGCTTCCAGAATGGCGCCCTGCACACGCGAGATCTGCGCGGTGGTCTGTTCGCGGTCGCCGCGCAGGCGGGCGGTTTCCCGCTCCAGGCGCAGCACCTCCACTTCGGACACCGCGCCCGTGGCCACCATGGGTTTGGTGGCATTGAGTTCCTTCTGCGTCAATTCCAGCCCACGCTCGGCCTGCTCGCGCCGCGCCTGCACCTCGCGCAATTCGTTTTGCCGCTGGCTGAGCTGGTTCTGCGCGATCGACAGCTGCGCCGCCATCTCGGAGCGGCTCGATTCGAACAGCATGCGCTCCTGGCTCACGATGTCGGGGACCTGCTTGACCAGGTCGGCCGGCGGGTTGAAGCTGCTGTTGCGGGTCAGCGCCTCCAGCCGCAAGGCCTTGGCCTGCAGCGACAGGCGGGTGGACTGGTTTTCCTTGGCGCTGGACACGAAGCGGGTGGGGTCGACGCGCAACAGCACCTGGCCAGGCTCCACCAGATCGCCCTCACGCACATTGAGGCTCTCGACCACGCCGCCGTCGACACTCTGCAGCACCTGCACCTGGCTGGTGGGCACCACCTTGGCCTCGCCACGGGTGACTTCGTCGACCTTGGCAAACCCGGCCCACACGATCACCAGCACCAGCACCACCGCCGCCGTGCGCAACAAGGCCCGGGCCCGCAACGGCTCCTGCTGGATCTGTGCCCAATCGGCGTCGCCCGCCCAGTCGCGTTGCTCGACGTCGTCCTCGCGCGGCGCCAGCCGCTTGACCACGCCGCCAAAGACCGGCTTGGCCACCTTGCCGCCCGCGGCGCCGAGCCTGCCGATGCGGTCGAAGCCCTTTTCGCCCATTTTCGACATGATTTACGCCTTTCCGATGCGCCCCTGGCGCAACGCGGTGATGACCTGCTCCTTGGGACCGTCGGCCACGATGCGGCCTCCATCCATCACGATGACACGGTCCACCAGGTCCAGCAGCGAGGTGCGGTGGCTCACCAGCAACATGGTCTTGCCCGCGGCGAAATCGCGCAAGCGCTTCTTGAGATCCTCCTCGCTGGAATGGTCCATTGCCGCGGTCGGTTCGTCCAGCAGCAGGATGGGCGGGTCGTTGATCACCGCGCGGGCGATCGCCACGCTCTGGCGCTGGCCCCCCGACAGCGACTCGCCGCGCTCGCCCACCACCATGTCAAACCCTTGCGGGTGGGCGTTGACCAGGGGCAACAGGCCGGCGATGCCGGCCGCCTTGACCACGGCCGCGTCATCGGCCAGCGGGGCGCCCATGGTGAGGTTGTCGCGCAGGCTGCCGTAGAACAGCATCACGTCCTGCTGCACGTAGCCGATCTGTCGGCGCAGCTCGGCCGGGTCGAGCTGGCGCAGGTCGATGCCGTCCACCAGCACCGCACCGCCGGTGGGTTTGTACAGGCCCAGGATGAGCTTTTCCAACGTGGTCTTGCCCGAACCGATGCGCCCCAGCACCGCGACCTTCTCGCCCGGCTGGATGCGCAGGTTGATGCCACGCAGCGAGGGCACGGTCTGGTTCGGGTAGCTGAAGGTGACGTCGCGGAACTCGATGGCGCCCTTGATGTTGCCGCGGCTGATGAAGGCGTTGCCCTCGGGCCGTTCCACCTCTTTTTTCATCATCTCGTTGAGCGAGGTCAGGGCGGTGGAGGCCGTGTGGTACTGCACCAGCAAGCCCGCCACCTGGCTCACCGGCGACATGGCGCGGGAGGCCAGCATGGTGCAGGCGATCAGGCCGCCCATGGTGAGGGTGCGTTCGCCGATCAGGTGGACGCCCAGCACCAGGATGCCGAGGTTGATGGCCTGCTGCACGAAGGCCGAGCTGTAGCTGGCGCTGCTGGACAGCAGGCGCAGCTGCGCACCCACCCGCGCCAGCAGCGCGGCGCTTTTTTCCCATTTGCGCTGCAACGGGCCTTCGGCGGCCAGGGCCTTGACGGTCTCGAAGCCGACCAGGCCTTCGATCAGGGTGGCGTTGCGCTGCGCGCCGGCGCGGTAGGTGGTCTCGGCCAGCTCGTGCATGCGGCCTTGCACCGTGAGCGCGTAGAGCAGCATGACCAGCGCGCCGATGCCCAGGGGGATGAGCATCTGCCAGGCGATCCAACCGATGACGACAAAGAAGATCAGCGCGAAGGGCAGGTCGATGAAGGCCACCACGGTGGCCGAGCCGATGAAGTCGCGCACCGATTCAAAAGCCCGCAGGTTGGACGCGAAGGAGCCCGCCGAAGCCGGGCGCTGCTCCATGCGCGTGCCCAGCACCCGCTCCATGATGAAGGCCGACAGCTTCACATCGGCCCGGCTGCTGGCCAGGTCGACGAAGCGGCTGCGCATGACACGCAGCACCAGGTCGCCCACCAGCACCAGGCACAGGCCGATGGACAGCACCCACAAGGTGTCGATGGCGTTGTTGGGCACCACCCGGTCGTAGATGTTCTTGGTGAAGATGGGCATGGCCAACGCGAAGGTGTTGGCCAGGAAGGCGGCCAGCAGCACGTCGCGGTACAGCGCATGGTTCTCGGCGATCACGCTCCAGAACCAGTGGCCGTGGCGCCCTTCGCGCACCACCGGCGTGCGGGCGTCGAATCGCAGCTTGGGGCGGGCGTAGATGGTCACGCCCAGGTACTGGGCCTCGATCTCGTCCAGCGGCACGGTCACCGGTGCGTCGCCCAGCTCGGGGTAGACGACGTTGAGGTTCGCGCCATCGTCCGACCGACCCAGCACCAGGCAGGCACGTTCATCCTGCAGCAGCAGCACGGCCGGCAGCAGCGCGACCTGCAGCTGATCCAGCGAGCGGGTGTGCACCCTGGCGCTGAGGCCGGCCCGCGCCGCGGCACGCTCGAACAGGGAGGGCGTCAGGCGCCCACCTTCCAGGGGCAGGCCGGCCACGGCACCATCGGCGGTGAGGGTTTCGCCATGGGCGCGCGCCAACAGCAGCAGGCAGGCCAGCAGATCGTCGTCCCTCGGTGCCGCGGAGCGCGCTTCGGACCGCTCCAGCAAGGACGTTTCTTCAGACGACATCGATTTCTCCGGGGGACTTCACAGAAGCACACACGCGCCCAAACGCGTGGGGCCAGCGGCGTGAACTGACAATTTTGACACGTGCGCTGGCTTGACATGGGGTGCAAAAATCAGTGTAACAAAGATTTGCAATACACCCGGTTAAGCTCGGACCCCATGCACGCGTATCTGTTGGCCATGGGGGCCATCGTTCTCTGGGGCAGCCTGGCCGCACTCGGTTCCTCACTGTCCCATCTTCCACCATTTCTGCTCACCGGCCTGGCCCTGGCGGTCGGCAGTGTGATCGCCTTGCCGCTGTCCCGCTTTGACTGGCGTCAATGGCGGGTCCCGCTGCCCACCCTGGCCTTGGGGGTCTACGGCCTGTTCGGCTTCCATTTCCTGCTGTTCCTGGCCCTGCGGCACGCGCCGCCGGTGGAGGCCAACCTCGTGAACTACCTCTGGCCGCTGGGCATGGTGGTGCTGGCGCCTGTGTTCCTGCCCGGCGTGGGCCTGCGCACGCTGCATGTGCTGGCCGCCTTGGTGGGGTTTGCCGGTGCGGCGCTGGCCATCGTGGGCGGCAAGGCGGGCACGCTGCAAGTCGGGGGGCTGCAGTGGGGCTACCTGCTGGCGCTGGGCTCGGCCTTCATCTGGGCCAGCTATTCGCTGCTGACCCAGCGCGTGGCGGCCTTTCCCACCGCGGCCATCGGCAGCTTCGCGCTGGTTTCGGGCCTGTTGTCCCTGCTGTGCCACGTCTGGCTGGAGCCGGCCACGGCCTTGAGCACCCAGGACCTCGCCCGGGTGGTGGTGTTGGGCCTGGGCCCGCTGGGCGCGGCCTTTTTCCTGTGGGACGCGGCGCTCAAGCGTGGCGACGCGCGCAAGATCGGCCTGCTGTCGTTTCTGACACCCCTGCTGTCCACCTTGCTGCTGCTGGCGGCACGTGGGGAAACCCCCGGTCCACACGTGGTGGTGGCCGCGGTGCTGATCGTGGGCGCGGCCGTGGTGGGCACACGGGCGAAAGGCTGAAGGCCTTATTCGTTCAGCAACTCGCCGGGCTCGTCGCTGGCCAGCAACCGCTGAACCCAGGTCTCGAGCTTGCGGGTGTCGCTGCGCAGGATCTGCTGTTTGACCGCCAGCACCTGTGAGGGGTGCATGGAAAAGCTGCGCAGGCCCATGCCCAGCAGCAAGCGGGTCATGGTCACGTCGCCGGCCATCTCGCCACACACACTGACCGGCTTGCCCTGAGCGCGGCCTTCGGCGATGGTGCGTGCCAGCAGCTGCAGCACGGCCGGGTGCAGCGGATCGTAGAGGTGGGCCACGGCCTCGTCCACGCGGTCGATGGCCAGGGTGTACTGGATCAGATCGTTGGTGCCCACCGACAAAAAGTCGAAGTGCTTGAGGAACATGGGCACGGTCAGCGCCGCCGCTGGCACCTCGATCATGGCGCCCACCTGCACCGGGCCGTAGACCAGGGCCTGGGCGTCGAGTTGCTCGCGGGCCTTGTTCAGCAGCGCCATCGTCAACCGGATCTCATGGGCGTGCGCCAGCATGGGAATCAGGATGTGCACCTGGCCATGCGCGGCCGCCCGCAGGATGGCCCGCAGCTGCACCAGGAACATGGCCGGCTCGGACAGGCTCCAGCGGATGGCGCGCAGGCCCAGCGCGGGATTGAGGTGGTCATCGGCGCGGCGGGTGTGGTCCAGAGGCTTGTCGGCCCCCACGTCCACGGTGCGGATGGTGACGGGCAAACCGTGCATGCCCTCCACCGCCGCCTTGTACGCCTGGTACTGCTCTTCCTCGTCGGGCAGGTGGCCATTGCGGCCCATGAACAGGAATTCGCTGCGGAACAGGCCCACACCCACCGCCCCCGCGGCCAGCGCCGTGGTGGTGTCGGAGGGCTGCTCGATGTTGGCCAGCAGCTCGATCTTCTGCCCGTCCATTGTGACCGCAGGGGTGTGCTTGAGGCGACTCAGGCGCTCGCGCTCGACCTCGCCCTGGCGCTGCTTGTAGCCGTACTCGGCCAGCACGATGGAGGAGGGGTCCACCACCACCACGCCAGCATCGCCGTCGATGATGACCCAGTCGTCCTGCTGGATCAGCTGGCTGGCGCTGCGCGCACCCACCACCGCCGGAATGTCCATGCTGCGCGCGACGATGGCGGTGTGCGAGGTCTTGCCGCCGACGTCGGTGACGAAGCCCGCGAACACGCTCTGCTTGAACTGCAGCATGTCGGCCGGCGACAGGTCGTGTGCCACCAGCACCAGCGGCACATCCAGGGTGTCGTCGAGCAACAGTTCCTGCTGGGCGCTGCGGCGCGACGCCGGGGGCGGCGCAGCGACCGGCGAGGCCACGCCCCGCATCTGCCGCAGGATGCGCTCGACCACCTGCTCCAGATCGGCCTTGCGCTCGCGCAGGTAGGGGTCCTCCATCTCGTCGAACTGGCGCGCGATCACCTCGAGCTGGGTCGTCAGCGCCCACTCGGCGTTGTAGTGGCGCTCGACGATCCAGTGCTTGACGCCGGCGGTGAGCTGCTCGTCCTGGAGCAGCATCAGGTGCACCTCCAGCAGCGCCACCAGCTCGTGGTGGGCTTCCTTGGTGCCGGTCTCGATCAGGCCCGCGCGGATGCGGGTGATCTCGTCGAACACGGCGTTGCGCGCCGAACGCACCCGCTCGATCTCGCCCTCGACCTGTTCGACCTGGACAAAGTAGTGCGCCACGTCCACCCGGCTGGACGCCACCAGCACGGCACGCCCGATGGCGATGCCGCGCGAAACCGCCTGCCCGTGGACGGAGAAAGTCATGCCCAGACTCCGTCGTCGAGACGTAAAACGATCCGTCGCCGGGCCGCCCCAAGCCGGATCAGCCCCCCCGGGGGGCAGCGACCCGCCCAGCGGCGGAGCCCCGGGGCAAACCCGAAGGGTTTGGCACGCAAGGGGGCCCACATCACTCGCCTTCTCCGAACTTGTCGTTGATCAGGGCCAGCAACGCCATCATGGCTTCCTGCTCCTGCACCCCCGAGGTTTCGACTTCCACCTCGACGCCCAATCCGGCCGCCAGCATCATCACGCCCATGATGCTCTTGGCGTTGACGCGGCGGTCGCCGCGGGTCATCCAGACCTCGCAGGGAAAACTGCCGGCCAGCTTGGTGAGCTTGGCCGAGGCCCGGGCGTGCAGCCCGAGCTTATTGCTGATGGTCACGGTGGTCTTGATCATGGGTGCTTCGTCTGACTTGATGGTGCGGCGCGGTGATGGCCACCTGGATGACGCCCTGCGTGCCGCCGGCCACCGCGCGCGCCACCAGGGCATCGAGCGACTCGTTGCGGTAGGACACGGTGCGCAGCAGCATGGGCAGGTTGGCGCCGGCGATCAGCCGCGAGCGCACGCCATCCACCAGCTTGCTGGCCACGTTGCAGGGCGTGGCGCCGAAAATGTCGGTGACCACCAGGGTCTGTGGCGTGCCCAGCTGGGCCATCAGCATGCGGGCCTGCGCCAGCGACTCCTCGGGCGGCACGTTGGGCAACACATCGAGTGCCGCCATGGTCTCGGCGGCATCGGGAAACACATGCAGCACACACTTGCGCAAGGCCGAGGCCAGCGGCGCGTGGGCAATGATGAGCAGGCCGTTCATGGCTGGGAGTTTATCGGGCTTGCGCGCCCACCTGGCGTTCGGGTGGCGGCGCCCGTCCTTCCACCCGGAAGATGAGGAACCAGGCGTAGGACGCGACACAGGCGACAAAGTAGGCGGCCATGGCCCCCTGGAAGGCGGCGACCTGCGGCCAGCCCAGCGACAGCAGGCCGTCGATCATCAGGCCGATGCCCCACTGGACCACGAACACGCCGCTGAAGATGACCAGGTTGTAGGCCGACAAGGCACGCCCGGCCAGCGCGGGCGGCAGGGCCAGCGCCACGGCCGGCTGGGTCAGGGACACGACCGTGAGGCTGACGCAATAGGCGGCCCAACCCGCCCAGCCGGTCTCGGTTCCCTGGACGATGTTGGTCGCCAGCAGCACAAAGCTCAGCGGCAGACCGGCGGCGATCATGCGCGGTGCCGTCACCCCGCGCCGAGCCAGCGAGGGGTTGACCAGGCCCCAGGTCCAGAAGGCCAGCAGCATGCAGCCGTTCAGCCAGAACAGGCCGGCCGCCGCCTGTGCCGGGGTGTAGCCGGCCACCCGCACCATCCAGGGCCCGGCCCACAAGGTCTGCATGGCCACCATGCCGCCGTAGCAGAAGAAGCCCAGGGGCACCATCTTCCAGAAAAAGCGGCTGCGCCAGACGGCGGCGTAGCCGGCTGGCACGCCCTCGTCCATGGCCGGCACCGCCGGTGCCCAGCGCGGCACGGCCAACGCCAGCACGCCCATGGCCAGCAGCAGCAGCAGCGCCAAGCCCCAGAACAGGCCGCGCCAGCCCATCAGTGGCATCAGCCACTGCACCGGCAGGGTGGAGGCCAGCATGCCCAGCGAGCCGGTCATCAGCATCCAGGAGTTGGCGCGCAACTGGGCGCTGGGCGACAACCAGCGCCGAAAGCCGGTGAGCGGCGCCATGAGGCAGGCGCTCACCCCCATGCCGGTGAGCATGCGCGCAGCCAGCAGGGTGGCGAACTGGTTGGCCAAGGCAAAGGCCGCCGCCCCCAGCACCGCCACGCCCAGAAAGCCCAGGACCACGCGTTTGGGTCCGTGCCGGTCCAGCCAGTTGCCCAGCGGCAGCTGGGTGAGCGAAAAACCCAGGAAGTAACCGCCCGCCAGCAGGCCAAGGTCGCGCGCCTGCAAGCCGAATTCGGCGCTCAGCGTGGGCGACAAGGTGGCGGTGATGGCGCGCAGCAGGGCCGACAGGAAGTAGGTCAGCGCGAACGCCGCGAACACCACCACGGCGGTGGGCACGGGCAAGGTGCTGGTCGCGGCGTGCGGCTGGGTCATGGGTTGGTCGGGAGCACGAGAGCGTCAAAAAAAGGGCTCACCGCCTCGGTCGGCAAGCGCGCGCCGTACACCGCCGCCTGGTAGACCACGCCGGCGTGCGCCAGGTAGGCCTGGCGCGCCTGCAGCGCGGCGCCCCGGTGGTCGAGGCCGCTGCCCTGCCAGGCCCGCAGTTGTTCGGCCCGCGCCACGCTCAAAGGCCAGGGAGACCAGCCCGCTGGCGCCTGCGCCCCCGCCGGCACCGGCTGGCGCAGGCTCGTCCAGCCGGCCTGCTGCCACCGGTCCAGCACCTGCGCCAATGAATCGTTCGCGGCCGAAAGGTCCGGGCGCGCCCAGGCCAGCGCATAGGTGATGCCGCCGGCCTCGCAACTGAGCAGCTGCAGCGTGACACCGGCGCGGGTCAGCGGCACCAGCCGTTCGGCCCGCTCGGGCTTGCAGGGAAGTTGGGCCCGGAGGGCTCCGCCGTCCAGCGGCACGTCACGCCAGTTGAAGGTGGGGCTGCACGCCAGCAGGCCAGCCAGACACCCCACCACCGCCCCGGCGCGCGCCAGGCGGCCCACATCGCACATCCGCATTGCGTTCATCGTCCATTGGCGCCCACGGCATGCGGGCCAAGCCATGCATGTTAGCCGCTGGTCACGGGCGCGAAATGGGTGAACTTTTGGGCCGCGCGCGGACTCCACCCCCGTTCGTGCCCCTGGCGTCCAACGCCCCACCCGTGCAGGTTCACGCCGTGGCTGAGACAATACGGGGGTGGGCGCCCCGCCACCACAGTTTTTTTGATGCCGCCCTTGTCCGCCATGACCGCTCCGCTACAACCCGATCGCCGCCGCTTTGTCTCCACCACCGCCTGGGCCGGCCTGTCCCTGGGACTGGGTGGGCTGGCCGCCTGCGGCAGCAGCGATCAGGCCCCGGCCTCGCGTTTTGTGCTGCTGGACGGCAGCACGCTGGAGACCGCACAACTCAAGGGCAAGGTGACGCTGGTCAACTTCTGGGCCACCACCTGCGTGACCTGCGTGAAGGAGATGCCCAACATCGTGGCCACCTACAACAAGTTCAAGGACCGGGGTTTCGACACCGTCGCGGTGGCCATGAGCTACGACCCGCCACAGTGGGTGAACAATTTCGCCCAGACGCGGCAACTGCCCTTCAAGGTTGCCATCGACAACACCGGCGACATCGCCAAGGCCTGGGGCGACGTCAAACTGACGCCCACCAGCTACCTGGTCGACAAGCAGGGGCAGATCGTCAAGCGTTTTGTGGGCGAGCCCGAATTCGAGGCCCTGCACCAGCTGCTGGAGAAGCTGCTGGCGCAGGCCTGAGAAAGGGCCGGCCTACTCGCGGAAGGCGTCGTGGCAGGCCTTGCAGCTGCCTGCGGTGGCGCTGAAGGCCGCCTTGATCTGGTCCAGGTTGCCCGTCTTGGCGGCGGCGTTGAGCTTGACCACCTCTCCCATCATGGTGTCCTGGGCCTGCTTGAACTTGGCCGGCTCCATCCAGATCTCGGGCTTTGAGCGCGACTTGGTCTTTTCGGTGTCGGCGCCATAACCCACCCAGGCGAGCTTGGTCACGGTCTCCAGCACGGCCGTGTTCTCCTGCGCCAGCTTGGCGTCAAACGGCACCCGCCCGTTCACCATGGCGCCGATGCGCCCGAGGTGGAAGTTCTGGACGGTCATCACACTTTGCCGGTACTTGACGGCATCTTCCGGACGCTGGAACTGGGCGGCGGCGGGCAGGGCGACCGCAGCGGCGGCGGCCGCGAGGGCCAGGGATGCGACAAACTGCATGGATGTGTCCTTTTTCATGGTTGATGAGGGCCGGGCACCCCCGGTTAAGCTCTCTGTCCGGCGGGGATGCCAAAAATGACCCTTCCACAGGACACTTCATTCTCGGGGATATTCATGCAAAGCGTACGCGTATGGGATTTGCCTACCCGGGTGTTCCACTGGCTGCTGGCCACCAGTGTGGTCGGCCTGGTGCTGAGCGCCAAGCTTGGTGGCGATTGGATGGTGTGGCACCTGCGCCTGGGCTATCTGGTGCTGACGCTGCTGCTGTTCCGGCTGCTCTGGGGCTTCCTTGGCGGGCATTGGTCGCGCTTCACCCGGTTTGCCTACGGGCCGGGTGCGGTGTTGAATTACCTGCGCGGCCAGGCCCCACTGGCCCACCGGGTGGGTCACACGCCGCTGGGCGGACTGGCGGTGTTCGCCTTGCTGACCGCGCTGGCGCTGCAGGTCGGCACCGGACTGATCAGCGACGATGAAATCGCCTTCACCGGCCCGCTGATCCGCTTTGTTCCCCCTGCGTGGAGTGCCGCCGCAACCCACTACCACAAGGCCATCGGGCAATTCCTGGTGCTGGGCCTGGTGCTGCTGCACCTGCTGGCGATCGGCTTCTACAGCGGCATCAAGCGCGAGCCGCTGGTGGGCCCCATGTGGCACGGCGACAAGGCCTTGGCCGAGCCGGTGCCGACCTCGCTCGACGGCCCGCGCCAGCGGTGGCGGGCGGTGTGGCTGGCCGCACTGTGTGCGGCGGTGGTCTACGCCCTGGTGCGCCTGGGACAAGGTCCGGCCTGAGTCGGTGTCGTATAGTCATCCCATGTCCGAGCCTCCCGCCGCCGCGCCGATCGCCATCGGCCTCGCGCACACGCCACCTCTGATCGAGGTGGCGCGCCAACTGTTCGTCGAATACCAGCACAGCCTGGGCATCGACCTGTGCTTCCAGAATTTCGAGACCGAGCTGGCCGAGTTGCCGGGCGAGTACGTCGCACCGCTGGGTGGCCTGCTGGTGGCGCACGTGGACGGCGAGGCGGCGGGCTGCTGTGCCTTCCGCCCGCTGCTCAACTCCGATTACCCCAACGCCTGCGAGATGAAGCGCCTGTTCGTGCGCCGGGTGTTCCGGGGTTTCGGGCTGGGGCGCCAATTGGTCGAGCGCACCATGCTGCTCGCACGGCAGGCCGGCTACGACCACATCCTGCTTGACACCCTGGACGACATGGAGGCGGCCCGCGCCCTGTACCTGGACGCGGGTTTCGTGGAGGTGGCGCCCTACTACCACAACCCCCTGGCCGGCGCCCACTACCTCAAGGCCGACCTCAACGACCTGAATTGAAACAGGCCGCGCCCCCCCATAGGGGGGCGCGGGCCGCCGCAGGTGGACCCCCGCCAAAGGGCCC
>NZ_JASATI010000070.1:0-14252 GCF_038440225.1 Hydrogenophaga sp. OTU3427
GTTGAACCAGCTATGGCAAACCTCAACAACCCAGCGCCTGGCCTTCTTTTCCGGGGTGCACTTCTTAATCTCTGCCTCCGTTCGGCGACTGACGACGTGAGGGATGTAGCCGTGACCCTCGATGGTGCGCAGATGCTCTGCACCACGGTAGCCTGCGTCGGCGCACAGGTGTTTGTTTCGTCTGTGGGGTGGGTCCTTGCGCTTGATGACGATGGCGCCGATCACCGCGTCAAGCCTTTTGCAGTCGTGGACGGTGGCTCCGCTCACGACGAGCGACAACGGGACGCCACGGCCGTCCACCAGCAGATGGCGTTTGCTTCCCTTTTTTCCCCCGGTCCGTCGGATTTGGGCCGACAGCTTCTTGTGCCAAGGGTGCCTTCATCATCGCGCCATCGACGCTTTGCCATCGCCACGCGATGCCTTGCATGTCGTCGTACTCCGCCAGGCCGGCTTTCCAGACTGCTTCAAAGAAGCCCGCCTTCTCCCATTCGAGAAAGCGTTTGTGGATGGCGCTGGCGCTGCCAAAGCGCTCAGCGGGCAGTGCCTTCCACTGGCAGCCTGTGCGCAACACAAACACGATGGCCTCGAACACCTGGCGTGCCGGTTTCGCCGGTCGACCCGCTCCAGGCTTACGCACGTACTGCTTGTCCGGCACCAGCGCGCGTTGAGGGATCAGCGGCTCAACACGCTGCCAGAACTCGTCCGTTACCACCCAGGAATCAGTTCGTTTGCTCAACGCATCACTCCGAAGCAGCGTTTGCTGCAGTTCGGATTGATATTCTATCTATTTACGGATAATTTCTAAAAGTGCAACCCTTCGAGTAACACTAATAGTACTAATAGTTAGAGCGCTATGCCCACCACGTCTGCGCAGGGCAACGCAATACTTCTGGTGAAAACCCCACACTCTCCAGCACCTCAGGCCAACGTTGAGCCAGCTTCAATTGCTGGCTGAGCAGATGGTCTCGTGCTTCATCTTTGTTCACTCCCAGCAGCGTAGCGCACTCGAGCAAGTTGCTCAGGCTGGACGCGCGCGCGCCGCTTTTGGTCACACCGAGTGCATGGATCCCGGACGGCTTGTGGTACGGGGCAATGTCAAACGCAGGTGACAGCCCCCACTGTCCATTTCTGTAGAGCAAGCCGTGGTTCCTCGCATGGTCATCGAAGTTGCCGCACAAGGAGTTGTAGGCAACGCGGCGCCACAACTCGTGTTTCATTGCCGACATATCCACTCCCGGGCGAGCGCACCAACGCTGCAGCTCATGTGCGAGCACCACAAACGACCGATTGCGTGCGCCAGCTGCTTCCTTGTCCAATCGCAGCAAGGTGTGCGCGCTGGCGTAGAGATGTCGCTGTACGTCCCCACCGGGTAAGACGTCCCGATCAAATCGCTTGACCAGAAACACCTGACGATGACCTTCAAGGTGGAATTCCACCTCAGCCGCATTGACTCCACACTCCCGGGCCAGCGTCATGGCCACGTACTCTCGCAAGGGGTTGTTGGGTCCATCGCCACGGTCCTGTAGCTTGGCAATCCACAGCTGCCCCTGGTGTTCCACGGTCAACTTCGGCCGCTCCCCACCTAAGCTCGTTCCAAAAATGCCTTGCACCGCGCGGGCGGCCTGGCTGCTGGGACGCTCATCGGGCAGGTCACGCAAGGCATCCAGCAATTGGGTCAGGTGCGGTGCGTTGAAGGCTGTCTTACGCTCGATGTCGTCGCAAACCTCCAGCGCACCGACGCCATCGCCTTCTGCAAACTCCAACATCTCCATATTGCTCAAGTCTTCGCGGCCATGGCGCTTTTCCAACAACGCCAGCCCAAAGCCCTCCGGACGTGCATCACGGATCACTCCGAACAAGCCTTCCTGTCGCGTTTCCCTGGCCCAGAACTCAGAGCGTTTCAAGGGCAGGTGCAGCGGGTCCAGTGGCACGGCATCAGCACGCTTCAGGTAGTCAGCCAAGTAATGAAACCGCCCGACCTGACCCTGCAACTCGAACTCACCGCATTGAGTAGGCTGTACCTGCCCGGGGAGCCACACCCACACCGGCTTCAAGGCGTCGCTCATGGGCGCGTCCCACGAATCCGTTTTGGCAGTGAGCGCTCAAGCATGCTCACCGCCTCATCGGTTTTGCCCAGCCTGGCCAACGCCGGGAGGAGTTCGCCTATCAAATCCAAGGCCCACAGAATGTTCAATAGGTGCCCGATCCCCACGCTAGACCGACCATGTTCCACATTGAGGACCGTCTTCTTGTTCACCCCCGCCTTGGCCGCCAAGTCCTCTTGCGTCCACCCCAGCGTGCGACGCACGGCACTCACTCGTCCGCCCAATGTGGTCAACGCCTCCTCTACCTCGTAGGGGAGCATCACTGGATCAGGTGAATGTTTCATAAAGGGAGCTATTGTGCTATTAAATTCCTCTTTAAAGGACTTTAATTGAATGGGCAGAGAACATCAAGAGCCCGTCTAGCGTACCTCATGGTAGAAATAGACGGTACTTCAATGCACATTTGGACGACCTCGCAACGCAGATTTAGAGACTTGCAGCTTCACGTCCGTCGCAGGGTGTGTACCGCCCTTGTGAGCCAACCGGGTTCAGTCTAGCCAATGCGGACAGACTGTCTCTGCCACGATCGTCTTACCAGGCCAAAAGGTGCACGTCGGCTGTTGGCCGGTCGACCCCAAGTGAGCGGACTGTATAGAACGATCAAGCCCTCGCCGCCCGAACGACCCAGTGCAGGCGATCTGCTGCTTGGGTGCGGGCGCATCGTCCAGGTCGATGCACGGCATGCCCTGAACCTCCCGCACGGTGCGCTCCAGGGTCACGTTCCGGCGTTTTCTGACCGTGGCCGTGTCCATGCGCACCAAGTCCAGCACCGTATTGATGCCACCCTCTCGCAGCTGCATGGCAATGCGCTGCCCGTGCCTACGTGGAATGTTTGTTTGAGCTGAGTGAAAACAGAAAACCGGCATCGCCAGGGGAGGCGTTTCGGCGGCGATAGGTCGATCACGAGGGCGGCAACAACCTGCCCGTACTGAACAATCTACGATCGCAGCATGCGCTCGAAAGCGTAGCTGCACGTCGCCTGAATTTGTTCAGGGGGTAGGTTGCGATCCGCAGGAATACGCGCGGCGTCGCGGACCATGTCGTTGACTTCACTGAATGTCTGAGCGCTGATTTTTCGCACGTCATCGGCTAAGCCGCCGAGCGCCGGTGCAACGCGCGCCTTCCAGTGCGCATTGAATTCGTCCAGCAGTCCGCCGAAGAGTTCGATCGTGTCGTAGATATACAGCACGTCCTGGGCTCGTTTGTTCGCCGGTCGGTATTGCTGGATAAGGAACTTCTGGACCATGAAACACAAGGGATTGGCTACCTGGACATCCAATCTCTGCGGCAGCGGGACGCCTTCTTTTTGGCCCAGACCAATGATCCAAGGATCGACCAGAAGAACGTCCAGGTGTCGGATCTTCTGGGCCGAGATGCCGGCCTTCGTCATGGTCGCGTCGGCTTCTCCGCTTCGTCTGCGGCCGCTTCCCGCCAAAGGTGTCAGGAACTCGGCGTAGAAACCGCCGGCCTCGTCCCCAAGTGTGTAATGGGCTGCCGGCGGTCGATGATCGCCGCTCAACTCTTCCTGGAATCCATGCTGTAAGAGCGATTGCTTGATGTCTCCCTCGATGGGCTCCCTGTTCGCGAAGGCGAGGTCCGTGTCACGAGTGAACACAGGCTCATAGTCTGGTCGATCGGCCCGCGGGTCCAGGCGATGGAGACGATGGCCCCACCCACCGATGAAGATCAGTTGCTGGCGCCAGGCGGCCAAAGCCTGGACCAGTTTCGCGAAGGCTTCTAGGTCGTTCATCAGGTTCAGTTGCCGATGAGTGGCAGGAGATATTTCTTGTAGATCAGCCCAGCTTGTTCAACTCCCCTTGCTGGGTGATTCATGACGTCCAGCCATACCTGGAGGATGTCCGTGACCATGAGTCCGTCGTGATTGATGGCTCCCCTGAAAGTGGACTGCGGAAAAGATGCTTGCCGCAAGATCAAGTCCGGTCGATCAGATGGATACGGCATGAGACCGGGCCAATCCGATGCCGCCACTTTGGGCAGCTTGGGAACATAGACATACGGCGGCACGCCGCTGACATGCCCGATGCCCAATTCATCGGCAGCGGCAAAAAGTCCAAGACAGGCGTCTGTGGGATGGTGCCCTAACAAGCCTCGAATTTGCTGAGCAGTGGGAACTCGTAGAAGAAAGCGGCATGGCATCTCTGGACATGTGCGCATCGCCGCTGCGCCCCAACGGCGGAAAAGCTCCTCGCGACGAACAAGCTTCAGATGAGGCGATGAGTCGCTCAGATAGCCCTCGCTGCGCAGTTGCTGCAGGAACCGGGATGCGCTCATGGCAGAGACCTGCGCAGCTTCGGCCAGGTCGGTGCCGCTCTTGAACTGCCTTTTGGGGGCGTTCAGCAAGCCGTTCGGCAATTCCCACGCCAGGAGGAGTTTCAGCATCCACTGGTTGAGGTCCGAGAACAGGTTGATGGCTTGTGATGGGCGGCTGGTCGAGGAGCGGCTTGGTTGTTCTGGCAATCGGTTCAGCTGTTGGAACGCTTCACCACTGAAATATTGTTCACCGCGCTCCGAGATCACGCCGACTGGTACATCTTTCGCGAACTTCTGCGCAAACACCTCCACGTGCTTCACCAAAGACAGCGATGCTTCCGGCACGAAGATGAGTGCGAGGGGAAGGGCATTGCCGGACAGCTCGGCTGCGGACTTGGCTTGGAGAATCGCCATCGAGAGAACCGGCAGTACGCGGTCTGGGCGGGCTTCGGATAATGCCTTGATTTCGACGATGAATCGGTGCTTACCGCGTTGGATGACCAAGTCAGCGCTGAGCGGGCCATCATGCGGCTCCTCCACGGACCAACCGCGCGACCGGAAGAAGTCGGCAACGTATTGCTCAGAATGCACGACACGTTTGCTGGACGAAAGACGGGCTGGCATATAAATGGGTTTTAACACGGCCATTTTATCTAACATGGCCATGTTGTCAACCATGGCCATGTTTTGCTGGTGACTCTGACTTCGTACATCCGGGCCTCCGCAAGGAGCAGAACGGGCAACGCCACCTGCCGAACGCCGATCCGTCTCCGGAACTTCTTTTTGAGATTCCCGCCAAGAAATTGGAAGCTCAGAATCACAGTTCGTCGACCAAATTCGTCCGCATCGCCTTACCACGGATCAGGCTATTCGGTCTTGACACCTGATCGAACTCAGTTGGCAAAAAACCCGCCAAAACCCGCGATTTGAGGTCTTGCGCAAAACGGATGTTGCGGTAGCTTGAAAGAGCACACCACCGCAATCATTCCTATGCCAGACCAAAACGACCGCATCCAAAGACACCGCGCAGCACCACACAACCTCATCGACAGCACGCTGTACGGCCTGTGGGGCGGAGGTCTCGCCCGCTGGACCATCGGCCCCATGCGCAAGCTGCTTTCCTACCCGATAGGCCTGCTGGAAATCCTGCCAACGCACTACGTCGGGCTCCTGCTGATCGTGGCCGCCTACCATGGCCCAAGCAGCTGGGCGGCCGCGTGGGGTGCCCTGAGCGTCTGGGCCTACATCCTTCTGGCCACATGGGGCATCTTCGTGCTCAATGGCATCGACTACGCCCTCGAGGTAATCCTGAGGGTGCCGTGGTGCGCCCCTCGCACCTACCCACTCATTGCGCGTGTGGACTTTTTTCCGCGCCCCGACAGAAAACTGGGTTTGCTGTCCGTGTGCGTCGGCACCGTCTGCCTGCTGCCGGCCCTGCTGTTTGACATCTCGCACCAGGTGCAACCTTTGCCTGCCGAGCTTCTCAGCCAGGAGTGGGTGAGAGGCAACGGCATGGCTCTCGCCACCAATGGCCTGGTTTTTATGGTCTTTGGGCTGTTGCAGCTGTGGCTGGCCCGCTGGGAGCCGGCCTGGCCCTTTGTACGGTGGACACAAGAGGACGAGTTGATCGTGCGGCGTCAGGTGGCTCAGATTCGATCTGAGCGGCCACAGCCGCCATTGGCGCCGGTCACGCCACCCCAGCATGCGCCACCGCATCCAGACGGACAGGCACCGGTACAGACGAACACCGCCGGCAAACCCGGTTTGCCCAACGACTACCTCGTACCTTTTGCGCCCCGCGCGCCCACCAAGACCTTTGATGACATCCACGGCATGGACGAACTCAAGGACCGCATGCTGGCCCATGCCGGCCCCATCCTGAACTACCACGCACATGACATGCCCGCCCACATGCCAGTGCCCAGAAACGGCATCCTCCTGCACGGCGAGCCCGGTAACGGCAAAACAGTTCTTGCCGAGGCCCTGGCCGGCGAACTGTGCATTGCCATTTTGGAAGTCACCTACGGGCCCGTCGCATCCAAATGGATTGGCGAGCTACCTGCCCTGCTTACCCGAACCTTCGCTCTGGCCCGCGCCAGCGCACCGTGCGTGTTGTTCATCGACGAGATCGACTCGTTCCTCAAATCACGGGACGCCCAAAGCAGCTACGCGGAAATGCCGCTGGTCACGAACGTCATGCTCACCGAGATGGTGGCACTTCGCCGCACGGGAGTCATCCTGATCGGGGCGACCAACTACTTGGACCTGTTGGATACAGCCGCCGTGCGGGAAGGTCGGTTTGATTTCAAAATCGAAGTGACACCCCCGGATCAGACCGCACGCATCGGCTTGCTGCGTGACGGTGTGCGCAAACACGGCCAGCGCCTGCAGGTCGACGACAAGGCCATGGTCGGTGTCGCCAAACGCTGGAACGGGTTTTCTGTGGCGCGGCTCAATGCGGTGTGCCGGGCCTTGCCCGACATCGCCCGCACCCACCACCGCACACTCATCGGTCACGACGAATGGATGCTTGCCCTGCGCACAGTACAAGGCCAAAAGGGCAGGGTGGCGGCCGACTCACGCCGGCTCAAACACATGGTGTTCGCTCCCCAGATGCGCAACACCATCGACATGATCGTGAGCCGCCTGAAAAACACCCACACTACGGAAGCCCGTGGCGGCACCCTGCCCACCGGCATCCTGTTCCACGGGTCGGCGGGCACCGGCAAGACCGCCACCGCCCAGGCCATCGCGCGAGAGGCGAACTGGGCTTTTCTGAGCGTGGCCGGCCCCGACTTGCTGGTCGAGCACGGCAAACTGGACAAGGTGTTCCGTCAGGCCAAGGACCTGCGCCCGGCCATCATCTTCATCGACGAAGCCGACGACCTGCTGCGCGAACGCCAGCGTTCCAGCCGTCCGGACATGGTCAACAAGCTGCTGGCCACTATGGATGGCACCGAGGAGAAGGTCAAGGACCTGGTGTGGATTGCGGCAACGAACCACTCCGAGCAGATCGACCCTGCGCTGCTGCGGGCCGGCCGCTTCACCGAAAAACTCCTTTTCTCGCCCCCAACCCTGGATCTATGTGCCCAGCACATCACGGCATGGCTGAAGCGCCGGCAGGTTCAACTGGGCCGAAGCGACGGAAGCGAGCGCACTGAAACCACGTCAATAGGTGAGGTACGTGAACGGGGCCAGCGGTGCGTCAGCACCCACTTGGACGAACAGACGATGGCCAGGGCGCTACACGGGCAGCCCATCGCCAACGTGGAAGGGGTGTTGCAGCACGCGCTCAACGTCGCCATCCACCGGACAGGGGACAGTACAGGTGCCGTTGTGCTGGAGGCGCACGACTTCCGCCAGGCGATGCAAACCGTGATCGGCCAGGCCTGAGGAGGCGTTCCCTCTCGGCCGGAATTCAAACGACACACAACAAACAGCGGTGACTTCGGTCGTCACAGATTCAACCATGTTTGACACCCATTTCTGCCTCAAATGGTTCATGGTCAGCGGCATCTTGCTCGCCTGGCTGCTGCTGGCTGTGTTCTGGCGGGCCGCGCGGCTCAGCGACCAAGAACACCTGGCCAACCCGAATTCATCCGGTACACCACACCGACAACGCAGCCGCGATGCGCCCATACGCAAACGCGCCCGCCGACGAAAGCGGTCACAGAAAGCACGGCATCCATGAGCCACCGGGGCCTGCCACCGCCAACCACCCAAGGCGCACAACCCACCCTGAACGTGGACACGCCTTCGGCAATGAGCACCTTCTACATCAACCCCCTTGAAAAACCTCGGACATGAACGAAACCGAATCCGACCACAACCACCCTTCGCTGGAGAATGGGATCCTTTTTAACTACTACCGAGCAACGGCTGCACAATCCAACCAACTGTCCAACCTGATCCATGCAGAAGCCCTGAGCTGGCAGCTGTATGCCCAGCAAGCCCCTGGCCATGCAGTGCCCCTGGTCATGCTCCACGCGAGTCGGAAAACCTGGGAGTTGGGGTCCGCGACGATCAAAAAAGACGTCATGTCGCTCGTAAAGGCACACGCCCCTCAGTTCGGTTGGCCAAGCGTGTGGTCCACCTGCCCGGACAGAGCAGAGCGTTGCGGTCCGCAATCCGCCTGGGCGATCCGCATACGGGACCACTACTGCAAGTTCATCATGATCGCCAACGACAAAAAAATCCTCACACCGAGCAGCATCATTTTCCTTCCGGTCTTCTCCTTGCAGCGTCACATCCAGAGCCAAACGCTTGACGCACTGAACCTGATTTTCCCGAAAGTTGCGGCGGCCGCCGTCCAGACGATGGACAAGAACACAGTGCCCAATTGATAACCTTTGATAAAGCAAACCGGGTTTGAATCGTCTGCCTGGTGCGCCGATGGTGTCCGACCTGGTAGACGGGACTCCGCCGCCGCACAGGGTGTAACGGGGCATCTCGATCGCGCAGAACTCGTTGCCCGTCATGATTTGCCACCTAAAGGGACGCAGTCCACCAATGTCTGTGTCGTGACTCGATAGGGGCGAGAGGAAAAGGAAAACCCATGCAAGAACACCGATGGCCATCAAGGTCCATCGGTGCTTCGGGGTCGAGATCAATGCGTGGCGGTTCGTCCAGACTCGCGCAACTTGTCAACAACAGTAGGTCACCATGCGTGGCACCCCGCTAGGGCGCTGCACGCGAGACGACCTATCGGGTCGGGAGACCAAGGGCTCGGACAATACCTTCGTCATAGTGCCCATACTGACCGGAAGTAAATGTGAACTCCTTCACAAATGGCTTTGCGTCGCTTTTTCCCGCAACTCGGACACGGTAGCTTTGGAAGGGCACGAAGGGTACGTCGGGGAAAACGAAACCGACCCAAGGCTCACGGTACAGGCTTCCGTGCACGGTATCTGTGCCTTGGGTGCGGATTTCATAGACGGGGACATTCTGCCCGTTTGACACCCGGGTGATGACCGCGGAATCGATGGTCAGATGCGTTCCGTGCTCACCCACAACGTAGACGGGATGACCAGTGGGATGCGTGTTCGGGTGCCGGTTTGGAAAGATCGGTCCAGTCGGCAACCATTCACCAAAGAGGGCCGGCTGGATTCCTTCTGTTCCCTCACAGGGAAACGTGCGCACGGTGGGCTCCTTCGGTACTTGACCCAACGTCGAGCCTCCGCGCCCAAGGGTCGAGAAGAAGCTCATGATGACGGTCTGATAGCCGTTGACTATGTCATTGCGCCCTTCCAGGGCCATTCCAATGTCAACGGCCGATGAGATCAGAGCCATCCCGTGATACGGCGCCGCAAGATCCGAGCGGATCGCATGGATGGGAAAATCCGTCATCGTCAGATAGCTACCATCGCGTTCCATCCACGGTAAAACGCCCACTTCAAGAACTTCACCGCCTAGGGCCGAATATCCCATGGCCTGAGCGCGATCGGTGGGTGTGATGCCAGTGAATCCTGGTTCACCTGGGGTCTCCCAGTGCGGGTCACCCAAGTTACTACGGGTGCTGACATACAGGGCGTGATTTTTCGCCGCTGTATCCAACATGGCGTTTTGATTCAAAGCGCCGAGACCGCAACGAAGGCGTTCTCGGTTCAAAAAATCCATTGCCTCGCCTAGTCCCGGAGTGAAGTAAGAACCGGGCGCTGCAACTGTCTGCAGAGGCAATGTACCGGCGGACACAATGGGCATGTCTTCGACTGCACCACCACCACAGGCAGATAGTAGAACTGACGTAGCGGCCATTGTGACTACCAAAAAGCGAGTTTGCATCAAGATCATCCTTTGTCGTTTGAGTATGAGAGAGGACCGTTGTGGTTCTCTCACATTCAAAATACGTTAGAACCTCAAACGCGCAAGACCCCAATACAAACGAATCGAAACTTTTTTTTGTCCGGTTCGGCGAAGGACAAGGGATGTCGTGGATAGAGTCCTGGACGGCTAAAGGTGGAGTTTGCCGCGCGCTTACACTGCACTTGGCACAGTCCCCGGCCTACTGCATCGAGAATTTGTTGGAACACATCGCCCTCCACCTAGACGGGAAACGATGGGACCTGGCGGTCATGTTGCTGTAGCGAACACTCAACTCGGCCATGCAACGCGCCACCAACCCCGTACCGCCACGAACTCGACCTGGTTCACAAAATCTTGGCCCGCATGGACGACGAGACTTCTCACCGTCAGTGGCTTTCGCATCTCGCGCCTTTACACAAGGCCAAGCGCAACTTTTTGCGCGCTCCGCCGGTGGTGTAATGTGCCCGTGGCTCCCCACAAACACCAAGTAAACCACCTGCTCGCAACGAGCCTGCGTGCTGATATCGTTGTGACTCCAGATTGAGTAGGATGGTGGGACCAGCAACATGAGCGACGTGGAGTACCGGCATTTTTTGAGCAAGGCGCGAGATGCTCAAAAAGGTGGCACTGCGGCTTGGTCAACACAGTCAACTCGAGAAAAAGCGGCCGTGGCGGTGCTAGCGGCTCGCGAGTCGTTCATAGTTCAAATGGCGCCGAGCTCGAACGAGGAGCTCGGAGTAGGTGCAGGGGAAGCGACTCAGAAACCGGGTTTTTTCCCAGATGGTTCTTGGTGCCGGGGTGTCCCACAAGCCATGGTCCTGCAGGAGCTTCGCGGCAAGCTGACGATCACTCTGACGGTTGCATGCGCTGGCATCCATAGAGCCGTTGCGCGCAGCTTGGACCAAATCTGCAAGGGCCTTGGTGTAGGTGTGGTCCGTGAAGATCCAGTGTGCGGCCAGCGCAATTTCGTTGGCGTGAGCGTTGTCGTCCGCAATTTCACGATCGACCTTTGCTACGAGGTCCGGATTGAGGGTCAACGCATTGCGTCGGTAGGCGTGGGTCCATTTCGGTTGAGTGTTCACGGTGTGTACCTTTCTCTCTGGGCCCGTTGAGTTGGTCCCGTGAGGAAAGAATCCCACACTTATTGAATCGCGCAAGGGGGTGAACGTGCAGCCTATAAAGTTGTCAGGTTTGATCGCGACGCGTTTTCCTGCCCTTGTGATGAAAATGACTGAAGGTATCGCCCTTTGAGGCCACGATTTGGGCAACATCCGATTCAGGATCTGCAGTGACGCCTTGCGACGGATTAGGCGCTGGAGGCACTTTGCGTCGGTCGTCGACTAGTGCTAACGAAGGTCGGCCTTGACTACTAGCAACTTCAGAATGCTGGCTCTTGAATACTGATAGGGCATAGTTGGCAAGCGCAGCTAATTTTTTTGATGTATGCCTCTGTCGAATCCCTGCAAGGCAGCTCAAAAGCGCAGCTTCCCGGGCATGGGATAGACGAACGTCTACAGCGACATCAATCGGTGCGGCTTCAGTATGGTTCGCCTCACCGATTTCAAGCAGTGCAATAGCCGAATTACCGTCTCCCACCAAGCGTGCCCCATGCGCGCTGAGTTCGACAAGTACCTGGCAGCGATCGCTCGCTGGGACTGTTTGAAGGCGAGCATGGAGGTAGGGATTTGTCGCTGAAAAAACGCGAATGGTTACGCGTAGGCGACGCAGATCTGTTGTGCTGTATTCCTGCGGCATCATTTACTCGTAGCACATCTCGGCAATACGATGAAATCCCCGAACGTTGCCGTAGACCGGATCAATGTCTTGTCTCGCACGCTTCGCGAGCCCGGGGTGAAGCGAAGCGAGAGCTCTGGCGAGAATTGGGGATCCGCCACCGGTCAGGACGACGTGATCAATGCCTTCGAGATCGCCGATCATGCTGAGCGCTTGTGACAACGCGGTACTCATCAACGCGATGACTTGCGGCCAGTAGTCGTCGGTGTTGTACGTTTCCCCTCCGAGATCGAAAGTCTTGGCGCCAGTTCGCAGTGCGATATCTGCTCGCTCCATCGCGATCGGATTGCGCTTGAGCGATTCTTTGATCTTTGCGCATACTTCAGCGGCGCAGTTGAGTGTGCCGACGTTATGTGCGCCACTCACCTTGTAGCGAGGGTTGTAATCGCCTTTGCAGACAAACCAGTCAAACGTGCCTCCTCCCATGTCAAAAACGAGAACAAGGTGGTTTGGTTGGATCTTCCCGGCAGGGAGTTCGCTGACGTAGTTGACGACAGCGCCTTGCGGTTGCGCGACAACCATCACGTTACCTACCTCAACCGAGATTTGCTCGGCTGGATTGTGCGGGGCAGGGAGGGCGTGACTGCCCGTGCAGAGCTGTTCCAGAAAGTCTGCATGTTCGAACACAGTGTTCAGTGGCAGACCAACAACCAGGTTTTCAATTTGTAGGGCTCTAGAAACCTTGTGGTGCCGGGCGATGTGCCAGTAGGAGCCTTTCATTAGAGCCTTGTACTCTTCCGTTTTGCAGTAGTTCTCGCTGGCTACTCGGTAGACGCCCGCCGCGTCGACGAGGTCACATGCCGATTGACCAACAAAATAGCTCTGGTACTGGAGCTTGATATTCACACCGTCCAATTCGCTAGCCATTGCGAGTCTGTGGCCGAACGATGGAGCGGTCAGCGACGGGAAGGAGCCAGTCAGGATTTTTGAGCCTATGTTGGCCGTTCCGGAGGAGCGACCAGTGGTGTACTTGGTTGTGTAGAAGCCGACGTCGACGCCAATGTGCTTGAGGATCAATGAGCGAGCTTGTTGCATAGCTTGTGCGGTGTGGTTGGTGATGCCCAACTCTATGCAGGTTGTCATCGCTTTCACTTGAGCAAGTGCTCCCTGGGAAGCACTTGCTCTGAATGAAACGCAAGTTTTTGCGATTTGCCTCCTTTGGGGATGCTTCGTGCACCAGCCGCAACCGGGGGCGGAGTCATGTGTTGGCGCTTCAGTCATCCCCGACCGAGGCTGCTTGAAGTGACGGCGCCTGTAGATGGCGGGTTATCGGTTGTCATCGTTGTCTTGTCCGCGTTTTCGCCCTGGCGACGTTTAGCCGTCGGGCGTGCAGATTTGCTCTGTGCCGTTGCAGAGCACAGGCTTGCCCGACTTGAGGTGGCCTGAGTGGGCCTGAGTTGGCCTCAATTGGCTTAGTGGTAACTTTGAGTTGGCATTAGATGACCTGAGTTGGCCTGAGTTGGCCTAGTGACATGTTTGAGCTGGCTGGAGTTGGCCCTAGGTGGCCCGAGTTGGCGCTCCCCCTTTCGTTTGGCTGTGCAGGTGATCTGCGGCTCGTAGGCGAAAGAGATGTCCCTTTCGGTAATGCTTTCGCGTGACAACGGTGCTCCCCAACTTAGACACGCATAGAAAACAACTGCTCAAAAAATAAGCAGCTCTACTGGGACCACATACAGAGTGACTGAAAACGCCTGCAAAAACAACAACCTATACGAAGAGTTGCGTCAAGGGTGCTCCTGAGATTCGTTTTCCGATTCAACAATTTTTGTGGATTTCATATGTTTGTGATGTATACTTCCGATACATCGACCATGTGTCCGATCGAGCTGCCGAGCAGCATGTACTTCTAGGTTTTTTCAGGCAGCGGTCCTTTGGGCGGCTGTAGTCAGCGGTAGCGCTGGCAGTGAGGCTGTCGTCTTTGGCAGCCTATAGAAGGCGTCCCTACTCCTTGATGAGTCCTGGGACAGCTGACAAGTCCACGTTGCGACGTGGGCAAGCATCGTACAAAGAGGTTTCCAGCCTCGGCCACCCTTACCGGTGGTACTTGCTGCGTCTACGGATCCAGCACCAGAACAACGACCCAACCTCTGCATCGTTTTCCCCTCGGGGAGCCATACCGCCGTCACCGCTGGTGATGCCGCTTGGAACCAACGATGCAGAACCAATTGGCTTACAGAGCCTTGGATGGATCAAGCAACGACCGCCCCCCGGCGGATCTGGCCGTCGCGACCTCTTCGCGACACACGACCCGAAACAGCCTTTCACTTTGGCTGTTTCATT
>NZ_JASATI010000071.1:0-14146 GCF_038440225.1 Hydrogenophaga sp. OTU3427
GGGCGATCCAATACCGTTGGAAGACAAGCAGGGGACTGGACTATGTCTATATCTATGCACCCGGGCGGGGCTTGGTTCAAGTCGTCACGTACCGACGGGGTGGCTGAGGGATTGCTTTTCTATGCTGAAGACCAGTTGTCGGCCAGAAGCAGCCATCGGTCAGGCGTAAAAGCCATCGTTGAACGTTGAAGCTGAGCCGCGAGCGACCGCTTGCCGACGCGAGTCGGCTCAAGCGACTGGTTGGGCAGCATTCTCAGACTGGGACGCCTGCGGCTCGAAGAACCCGGGTCCATGACGCAATTGCTCTCTCGCATACCTCGGACAACTTGCCCAACGGAGCACCTGATTCGTCGATGATCTCGCCATCAACGACCAAGGAGATTCTCGAGTTTGGCCCTGCCTTCATGCGCACCTCTCCAGTGTGCGAATCTATGAGTCCCTCAATGGAGGAGCCTGCAATCCCATCGAGTGACGCAATCTCAATTTCCTGCGTGAGATTACTAAGGATTGGTTTTGTACCTGAGCGTGGGCGATCAAGCTTGAAGTGCTTGTCGCGATTCCAAAGATCGTGGATTAGCGCTACGTCCCGGTCAGAGTCGATAAGACTGTCCCCCTCGAAATGGTGCCCAGTTCGCTCACACCATGCCTTCAAATGATCTTTCAAGCACGCGACGTTCGCTATCAGCGCCGCTGCTAGGTTTGCGATCTGAGCCGGCGATCTTGTCTGCGACAGGTCAATGCGGTAGCTCGTCTCAGACAGTTGGTCCCAGCGAAATGGCGGCACCTCAGCAAGAGTTGCATCAGTCAATGCGGCCCTAAGCCGCTCGATCCGAAGTTCGAGTTCAGTGAGCATGGCGTGCTATCTAGATGGTGCCCAACGTAATGTATCCCGCAGAACCTGCGGGATATTCTGGTCACTTTAACCTCCTGAAAACGCAATCAGATCAAAGGCTTGGCCGCCAAGGTCTGATTTTTATACAGGCACAAGTAATCCATGAAACCCGGCATCCACTTCCACCCGGTGACCGCTTCGTGCTGGATTTTTGAATGACCGATATGGGTCGATAACCTCCTTCCCACCACACGCAAAAAAAAGCCCGGGGATCGCCCGGGCTTCTCGCTTGCCAACCCCCGCTGATAGGCCGGGGCAGAAGTCATTTCAGTGGAACTGCTCTTCTTCGGTCGAGCCGGTCAGGGCCTTCACGCTGGAGGAGCCGCCCTGGATCACGGTGGTCACGTCGTCGAAGTAGCCTGCGCCCACTTCCTGCTGGTGCGACACGAAGGTGTAGCCCTTGTCGCGTGCGGCGAACTCGGGTTCCTGCACCATTTCGGTGTAGTGCTTCATGCCTTCGCCGCGTGCATAAGCGTGGGCGAACTGGAAGGTGTTGAACCAGTTGATGTGGATGCCGGCCAGGGTGATGAACTGGTACTTGTAGCCCAGCGCGGACAGGTCTTCCTGGAAGGAAGCGATCTGCTTGTCGTTGAGGTTCTTCTTCCAGTTGAAGGAAGGCGAGCAGTTGTAGGACAGCAGCTTGCCGGGGCAGGCGGCGTGCACGGCCTGGGCAAACTCACGGGCGAAGCCGATGTCGGGCACACCGGTTTCGCACCACACCAGGTCGGCATAGGGAGCGTAGGCCACGCCACGGCTGATGGCCTGCTCCAGGCCGTTCTTGACGCGGTAGAAGCCTTCTTGCGTGCGCTCGCCGGTCAGGAAGGGCTGGTCGTTGGCGTCGTGGTTGCTGGTGATGAGGTTGGCGGCTTCGGCGTCGGTGCGGGCCAGCACGATGGTGGACACGCCCATCACGTCGGCAGCGAAGCGCGCGGCGATCAGCTTTTCGCAGGCTTCCTGCGTGGGCACCAGCACTTTGCCACCCATGTGGCCGCACTTCTTGACGGCGGCCAGCTGGTCTTCAAAGTGCACACCGGCGGCGCCGGAAGCGATCATGTTCTTCATCAGTTCGAAGGCGTTCAGCACGCCGCCGAAACCGGCTTCCGCATCGGCCACGATGGGCAGGAAGTAGTCGATGAACTCCGGGCTGCCCGGCTCGATGCCACGGCCCCACTGGATTTCGTCGGCGCGCTTGAAGGTGTTGTTGATGCGGCGGACCATGGTGGGCACCGAGTCGTAGGCGTACAGCGACTGGTCGGGGTACATGGTCTCGGAGGTGTTGCCGTCGGCGGCGACCTGCCAGCCCGACAGGTACACGGCCTCGAGGCCTGCCTTGGCCTGCTGCATGGCCTGGCCGGCGGAGATGGCGCCGAAGGCGTTGACGTAGCCCTTCTTGGCGCCGCCGTTGATCTTGTCCCACAGCTTTTCAGCGCCGCGCTTGGCCAGCGTGTGCTCGATGGCCATGCTGCCACGCAGACGGACCACGTCGGCGGCGGAGTAGCCGCGCTTCACACCCTTCCAGCGGGGGTTGTGCGCCCAGTCTTTCTCCAGGGCTTCGATCTGTTGTTGGCGGCTCAGTTGGCCATTGAGGGCTTGGGACATGGGTCACTCCTTGGTTGGTTGAAACGGAGGCGGGGTGTTGCTGCTTGCAAGACCGGTGCCGATGGCCATACTTTAAGTCTTCTATAAGACTTTGCGCGCTCTTGTGTCTTATACAAGACAAGTTTTTTATTCATTCAAAATCAACAACTTGCAATTTTATTTCTCAATACGAAATTTTATCTCTTGTATTGAGAAATTTTTCTGCAGCGCAGCATCTTGTATTTTCACAATACAAAAACTTGCTTTCTCCATGCGAGATGCCGGGTGCCAGCCCGTGGTGCAGGCACCAGTGCCGTGCATCGGCTGCGGCATGATGGCGACTTTGCTCGAACCGCCCTCCCCCGCATGAACCGTTGGCTCGCCTACCTCTGTCTCGCTTTCAGCATGGCCCTCGTGGGCAGCTACGTGGCGCTGTCCAAGCCGCTGGTGGCGGCCATGCCGGTGTTCCTGCTGGCCTGGCTGCGGTTTGGCATTGGCGGGCTGGCCATGGCGCGCTGGTTGCGCAAGCCGGCCGACGAGCCGCCGCTCACCCCACGCACGCGCGCCCTGCTCTTTCTCGAATCCTTCCTGGGCAACTTTCTGTTCTCGGTCTGCATGCTGTTCGGCGTCAAGCTGACCACGGCGGTGGCGGCCGGCGTCATCATGTCGGCCATCCCGGCGGTGGTGGCCGTGTTGAGCGCGGTCTTCCTGCACGAACGCATCGGCAAGCGCTCGGCCGGGGCCATCGTGCTGGCGGCCATCGGCATTGGGCTGTTCTCACTCACCAAGGCCGACACAGCCACCGCCGCCACGGCCGACGCCACCTGGGCCGGCCTGCCGCTGCCGCTGTGGGGCAACCTGCTCATCTTCGCGGCGGTGGTGTGTGAGGCCTCCTACGTGGTGATCGGCAAGCGGCTCACCCAGGGCCTGGGCCCCAAGCGCA
The DNA here is from genome assembly GCF_038440225.1 of Hydrogenophaga sp. OTU3427. Classification (NCBI taxonomy): domain Bacteria; kingdom Pseudomonadati; phylum Pseudomonadota; class Betaproteobacteria; order Burkholderiales; family Comamonadaceae; genus Hydrogenophaga; species Hydrogenophaga sp. OTU3427. Next base: position 3,414 of record NZ_JASATI010000071.1, read on the forward strand.
TCTCGTCGCTGATCAACCTGGTGGGCTTCGCGCTGGTCACGCCCATGGGCCTGTGGGCAGCGCTCAGCTTCGACTTTGCCAGCGTCTCGGCCAGCTTCTGGCTGCTGCTGGTGTTCTATGGCCTGGCGGCCAGCGTGTGGACGGTGTGGCTGTGGATGACCGGGCTGAAGACCGTGCCCGCAGCCCAAGCCGGCGTGTTCACCGTGATGCTGCCGGTCAGCGCCGCCGCCATCGGCGTGCTGTTCATGGGCGAGCGCCTGACCAACGTGCAGATGCTGGCCTTTGGCATCGCCCTGCTGGGCCTGGTGCTAGCCACGCTGCCCGCGCCATCGAACGCAGCGACGCACTGAGTCCAACGGACCCAACCGCCACCACAGGCAAGCCGAAGGAGACAGCAAGAAGGGGGTTGTCCGCGATTGACCTTGAGGCAAGGATGGTCAATGGCAAGCGTCGGAAAATCTCGTATGATTCACATCATGCGAAAACAGACAGGCACCTCCCGGGCAGCGGCCAAAGAGGCCACCCACGAACGCATCGTGGAGGTCGCGGCGCGCGCCATTCGCCGCAGCGGATACGACGGCACAGGTGTTGCGGACCTGATGAAGGAGGCCGGGCTGACACACGGCGCCTTCTACGCACACTTCAGCTCGCGCGAAGCGATGCTGGCCGAGGCCGCCAGTTGTGCGTTCGCACAGTCCGCCGCCGCTTTGGCCCGCGTCACCATGAGCGTTCCACCGGAAGATGCCTTGGCGTCGCTGCTCGCGGCTTACCTTTCAAAAACACACCAGGAGCAAGTGGCCACAGGTTGTCCATTGGCCGCACTGGGTTCTGAAACCGCGCGCCAGATCCCCGACGTTCGGCGGGTGGCGACGCGGCATGTCAAGGAAGTGATCGACCTGGTGGCCCGCCTGTCCCCAGACTGGGGGCAGTCTGGCGCGCATCAGCGCGCACTGGTGACGGTGTCCACCATGGTGGGCGCCCTGCTGTTGGCGCGTGCGGTCGACGATCAGCATCTGTCGGACAGCCTGCGCGAAGCCGCGCTCCAACACCTGACGCCACCTCACGGATGAAATCGCTGGTCACCGCTTTTTATTGCCAATTCATATGATGATCATCATGCAAATAAGCAACACACACCGCGGCCGAACGCCTGGCACCGAACGGATCGAGGCTGCGGCATGAAGGCATTTGTGCTCACTGGCTACAACAAAAAGGCGCCGTTGCAGCCGATGGACATGCCTGTTCCGACACCCAACGACGACGAGGTGCTGGTGCAGGTGCACGCCGCCGGCGTGAACGTGCTGGACAGCAAGCTCCGCGACGGCGAGTTCAAGCTCATCCTGCCCTACCACCTGCCTGTCATCCTGGGGCACGACGTCGCGGGCGTGGTGGTCCAGGTCGGTGCGAGGGTGCGGCAGTTCCAGCCAGGCGACGAGGTCTACGCCCGGCTCGACGATTTCCGCATCGGCGGCTTCGCCGAGTTTGTCGTGGTCCAGGAGGCGTCCCTCGCCCCCAAGCCCAAGGGCCTCACGATGGAAGAGGCCGCATCGGTGCCACTGGTGGCCTTGACGGCCTGGCAGGCACTGGTCGAGAAGGCGCAGTTGAAACCAGGACAGAAAGTCTTCATTCAGGCGGGCTCCGGTGGCGTCGGCACGTTGGCCATCCAGTTGGCCAAACACCTGGGCGCCACGGTGGCGACAACCACCAGCACGGCCAACGTGGCGTTCGTAAAGGGGCTGGGCGCGGACACCGTGGTCGACTACAAGACGCAGTCGTTCGCCGATGTCTTGCGCGATCAGGACGTGGTCCTGAACAGCCAGGACACCAAGACACTCCAACAATCCGTCGGAGTGCTCAAGCGCGGCGGAAAGCTCATTTCCATCTCCGGTCCGCCCGATCCGGCGTTTGGCCAGGCGATCGCCGCCCCTGGGTTCGTGAGGGTGGTGATGTGGCTGCTGAGTGCGGGCATTCGGCGGCTGGCCAAGCGCCGATCCATCGCCTACGCCTTCCTCTTCATGCGCCCCAGTGGCGCCCAGTTGCGGGAGATCACCGCCCTGTTCGACGCAGGTGTCCTGCGACCCGTGGTGGACCGCGTCTTCCCATTCGAATCAACGAACGAGGCCATGGCCTATGTGGACGCGGGCCGCTCCCGCGGCAAGGTCGTCGTCAAGGTCCGGTGATGGTGTTGGTTGCAGCGTGGCGGCCTGTTGTGGGCAGCGCCGGCTGAATGTGTTTGTTGCTCATTTTTTTCGGAGATCCTCATGAAAATTGAAAACGCCGTCGCCCTGGTCACGGGCGCCAACCGTGGCATTGGACTGGCCTTCGCACGCGCTTTGCTCGCGCGGGGCGCCCGCAAGGTCTACGTGGGCGCACGCGACCCCGCGACCGTCACCCAATCCGGTGTGGAGGTGCTGCGACTCGACGTCAACAACCCGGACGATGTGGCCGCGGCCGCGGCGCGGGCGTCGGACGTGACGCTGGTGATCAACAACGCCGGCATCGCCCAACCCGGCGGTTTTCTCGCGGCCGACAGCGAAGACATCACGCGGCGCATCTTCGAAACCAACTTCTTCGCCATGCTTCGCGTCAGCAAGGCCTTTGCCCCGGCCCTCAAGTCCAACGGCGGCGGCGCTTTGCTCAACGTGCTGTCGGTGGCTTCCTGGGTGAACGGCGGCGAGCTGGCGGCCTACGCGGCCAGCAAATCGGCCGCGTGGTCGCTCACCAACGCACTGCGCCACGAACTCTCGGCGCAAAAGACACAGGTCACGGCACTGCACATGGCCTACGTCGATACCGACCTCACGCGGGGGTTCGATGTGCCGAAAACCGGTCCTGACGACATCGTCAGGCGTGCGCTCGACGGCCTCGAATCGGGTCGGGACGAGGTGCTGGCGGATGAACTCACGGGGCATGTCAAACAAGGCCTGACGGCCGCTCGGCCCAGTTACCTGCCCCAGACCGCCTGACACCCCGGTACTCTTCATCTCAAGGATTCACATGCTTTTCACGCCTCTGGCCACACCCGGCCTTCGCCTCAACAACCGCGTCGTCATGGCGCCCATGACACGCAGCCGTGCGGTCGATGCCAACACCCCCAACGCCTTGATGGCGGACCACTACGGCCAGCGCGCTTCGGCCGGCCTGATCATCACAGAGGGCACGTCCCCATCACCCAACGGCTTGGGCTACGCGCGCATTCCCGGGCTCTTCAACAGCGAGCACGTGCGCGGCTGGCGCGAGGTCACCCGGGCGGTCCATGCCCAGGGCGGCAAAATTTTCGTGCAACTGATGCACACCGGACGCGTTGCCCACGTGGCCAACCTCCCGACCGGCGCCGAAGTGCTCGGCCCAACGGCCGACGTCTGCCCCGGTGACATACACACCGACACCCAGGGCATGCAAGCCCACAGCGGGCCCCGGGCGATGACCGTCGCCGACATCCGGCACGCCGTCGCCGAATACGCGCAAGCGGCCAGGCTGGCCATCGAGGCGGGGTTTGACGGCGTGGAGCTGCACGCCGCCAACGGCTACCTGATCGAGCAGTTCCTGAACGCGAACGTGAACCGGCGCACCGACGCCTACGGCGGCGGCATCGAGGCGCGCAACCGCTTTGCGCTCGAAGTGGCCGAGGCAACGGTCGCCGCCATCGGTGCCGACCGGGTGGGCATCAGGCTGTCGCCGCATGGCGTTTTCAACGGCACGGGTGGCTTTGCCGACGTCGACGCGCAGTATGTGTCCCTCGTGCAGGCAGTCTCCGCGCTGGGTTTGAAGTACGTCCACCTGCTGGACCATGCCGCCATGGGCGCGCCACCCGTGCCCTCGGCATTGAAAGCCAGGCTGCGCGCCGCCTTCAAAGGCACGCTCATCCTGGCCGGCGGCTTCGACCGAGCCAGCGCCGAACGCGCGCTCGACGCGGGCGAGGCCGATCTCATCGCCTTCGGTCGGCCCTTCATCGCCAACCCCGATCTGGTCGAGCGGATGTCGACGCATGCCGACCTGAATGCCGTCGACATGACCACGTTCTACACCCCCGGCGCGAAAGGCTACACCGACTACCCGTTGCTGGCAGCTTGAGTGCACCCGGTCCCTGATCAAGCCCCGGCATGTTGGCCCGACACGGCCCTCGTTCACCGCAAAGACACGCATCCATGAGCACACCACAGACCTCACCGCCCACGCCATCCGTGGGCAAGCGCGATGCCGTCAACCCACTGCTGAACGCACCGCTGGCGCCCACGCTGCTGCGGCTCGCCGTGCCCAACATGCTGGCCATGCTGGCCACGGCCTTGGCCGCCATTGCGGAGACCGGCTACGTCGGCAGCTTTGGCGTCGGCTCGCTGGCGGGCATGGCCTTGGTTTTTCCGTTTGTCATGCTGCAGATGATGCTGTCGGGGGGCGCCATGGGCGGTGGCGTCTCGTCGGCGGTCAGCCAGGCCCTCGGCGCGGGCGATGGCGAACGTGCCAATGCCCTGGCGGTGCATGCGACGTGGATAGGCCTGGGCGCGGGGGCGCTGTTCATGGTGCTGATGCTGGCCCTGGGACCGTGGCTGTTTGCTGTCTTGGGTGGCCAGGGTGAGGCGCTGAGCCAGGCGCTGGCCTACGCCAACATCGCCTTTCTGGGCTCCATCTTCATCTGGCTGGTCAACACGTTTTCGTCCGTGATCCGCGGCTCGGGCAACATGTCCGTGCCGTCGGCCACCTTGCTGCTGGTGGCCTTGGGGCAGGTGGCGATCAGCGGTGCGCTGGGGCTGGGCTGGGGGCCATTCCCCCGGCTGGGCATGCCGGGCGTGGCGGCCGGGCAGGTGCTGGCCTACGGGTTGGGCGCAGCGTACCTGTACAGCCACCTGCGTTCGGGGCGGGCACGCATTCACTTGCGCCTGCGTTCGACACCCCTGCAGTGGCCCTTGGCACGCACCATCCTGAGGGTGGGTGGTTTTGCCTGCATATCGCCCCTCCAGACCGTGCTGACCATCCTCATCCTGACCCGCCTGGTCGCGCAGTTTGGCACCACCGCGTTGGCGGGCTACGGCATCGGTGCCCGGCTGGAGTTCTTGCTGATTCCCGTGGCCTTCGCCGTTGGCGTCGCGTCGGTGCCGCTGGTGGGCATGGCCATCGGCGCCGGGAACGTCGCGCGGGCACGCCGGGCCGCGTGGTCCGCCTCCGCCTTGGCGGCCGGGCTCCTGGGCTTGCTGGGCGCGGTGCTGGCACTGGCGCCCGATCTGTGGACCGGCCTTTTCACGCAGGACCCGACCCTCCTGGACGCAACGGCCACCTATTTCCATTGGGCTGGACCCGCCTATGGGCTGTTCGGACTCGGGCTGTCCCTCTATTTCTCGTCACTGGGCGCGGGCAAGGTGGCCGGTCCCGTGTTGGCCGGCACCTTGCGGCTGGTTCTGGTGGGACTGGGTGGCTGGGCGCTCGCGGTCGCTCAGGCGCCGGCGTGGACCATCTTCGCCTTGGTCGCTTTGGGCATGGCCGCCTATGGGCTGGCCACCGCGCTTGCCGTGCATGGCACGGCCTGGGGCGCCGAGCGGTGATGGATCAGGCGCACCACAGCCCGGTCGGATTCGTCAATCCCATCCAGATCGCCCAACCCGACGTCATCACCAGGGCCGCACCGGCCAGGCGCATGCCCCAGGCGCCACCACGCAGGCTGCCGGCGGCGTGCCAGCGCAGCAGCAGCCAGGGCCCGAGGGTCATGGAGACGGAGGTGCCGAGCGCGAACAGGCCCATGATGACCGCGCCCTCGATGGCGTTGGCCGACAGCGAGGCCACCAGCAAGGCGGAGTACAGCAGGCCGCAGGGCATGAGCGCCCAACCGGCGCCCAGCACGTAAGGCGCCTTGCCGCCCAGCCGCGCCAGCACCGGCCTGGCCTTGCGCCAGACGGTCTGCGCCACGCCGTCCACCCAGGCGGGCTGGCGCGCCTGCAGCACCAGCAGCAGACCGAGCAGCAGCGCCAGCACGTGAAAGGCCGTCCACAGCGGGCGCAGCACCACGGTGTTGGTGCCCAGCCAGCCCAGGCCCTGCACGGTGGCCGCAGCCAGGCCTCCGAGGGTGGCATAACCCAGGATGCGCCCCAGCTGAAAACCGACGATGGCCTGCTGCGTGCGGGGCGCCGAGGCCCTGGCGATGCCGGCGCAGGCCGCACCACACATGGCCACACAGTGTGGACCACCCACCAGCCCCATGAACAGGGCCGTCACGGCCATGGACGTTTGCATGGACGAACTCTAGCAGCGACCCGCGCCGCAGTGGAGCCTGGAGGCCATTCAGATGATTTTCGAGAACCTGGCGCGGTCCTGGTCCACCCGCAGGTGCTTGTCGAACACCATGCCGATGGCACGCACGAGGAACCAGCCGGCGTCGGTCACCTCGATGCCTTGGTCGTCCACCTTCACCAGGCCCTGGGCCTGCATGGGCGCCAGGGCTTCCAGCTCGCGGGCAAAGTAGCTGCGGAAGTCAAGCAGGTGGCCCAGTTCGATGGACTCGAACTGCAGCCGCCCCTGGCACATCAGCGCCATGATGACGGTGCGCCGCACCAGGTCGTCGCGGGTGAGGGCCAGGCCGCGCACGATGGGCAGGCGGCCCTGGTCCAGCATGTCGTAGTACTCGTCCAGCGTCTTGGCGTTCTGGCTGTAGGTGGCGCCCACGCGGCCAATGGCCGAGACGCCCAGGGCGATCAGGTCGCAGTCGGGCTGGGTGCTGTAGCCCTGGAAGTTGCGGTGCAGCCGGCCCTGGCGCTTGGCCACGGCCAGGGCGTCGTTGGGCAGGGCGAAATGGTCCATGCCCACGTAGACGTAGCCGGCGTCGATGAAGGTGTCGAGCGACTGAGACAGCATGGCCAGCTTGTCGGCCGGCACCGGCAGCTCGGCCGCCACGATGCGGCGCTGCGGCTTGAAGCGCGTGGGCAGGTGGGCGTAGGCGTACAGCGCCACGCGGTCGGGCCGCAGCTGCGTGACCTGGGTCAGCGTGCGCGCGAAGGATTCGGGCGTCTGCAGCGGCAGGCCATAGATGAGGTCGACGTTGACCGACTCGAAGCCGATGCGCCGCGCCGCCGCCACCAACGCGAACACCTGCTCGGCCGGTTGCACCCGGTGCACCGCCTTCTGCACGGCGGGATCGAAATCCTGCACGCCGAAGCTGAGCCGGTTGAAGCCGAGCTGGTGCAGGTGCTCCAGGCGCTGTTCGTTGACGGTGCGCGGGTCGACCTCGATCGAATACTCGCCGCCGGGCACGAGGTTGAAATGCCGACGCACGGTGTGCATGAGGTCGCTGAGTTCGGCGTCGCTCAGGAAGGTGGGCGTGCCGCCGCCGATGTGCAGCTGCGACACGTGGTGCCCGCGACCGAAGTGCTGCACGTGCAGGTCCAGCTCTCGCGCCAGGTAGCGCAGGTACTCGGCCGATTTGCTGTGGTGCTTGGTGATGACCTTGTTGCAGGCGCAGTAGTAGCAGACCGACTCGCAAAAGGGCACGTGGATGTAGAGCGACAGCGGCAGGGCCAACGAGCCGGCGCGGCGCTGCTCCAGCGCCTGGATGTAGTCGGCCTCGCCAAAGGCCTCGACGAAACGGTCTGCTGTCGGGTACGAGGTGTAGCGCGGCCCCGGCACGTCGAAACGGCGCAGCAGTTGTTCGTCAATCACGTGCATCACAGGGCATCTCCAAAGTGGTTTTGACTGTGCCTCAAGCCCGGGTTTCCACCCTTGATCTGGGTCAAGCCGAACGAAATGTCAGTGAAGTTTTCTATTAACATGGGGAAACACCCGACAATCGCAGCATGGACGTCCAAAGCATCAAGGTCGCGTGCTCCAGTTGCAACCTGCGTGAACTCTGCCTTCCCATGGGCCTGAGCCACGAGGAAATGAACAAGCTGGACCACGTCATTTCCACCCGCAAGCGCGTCAAGCGCGGTGCGGCGCTGTTCAACACCGGGGACCGCTTCACCTCGATCTACGCGGTGCGCTCGGGCTTCTTCAAGACCTGCGTCACCACCGCCGATGGGCGCGATCAGGTGACGGGTTTCCAGATGACGGGCGAGATCATCGGCCTGGACGGCATCGTGTCCGACCACCACTCGTGCGACGCCATCGCGCTGGAGGACGCCGAGGTCTGCGTGATGCCCTTCGACCAGCTGGAGATGCTGTCACGCGAGTTCAACACGCTGCAGCACCACGTGCACAAGATCATGAGCCGTGAGATCGTGCGCGACCACGGCGTCATGCTGCTGCTGGGCAGCATGCGGGCCGAGGAACGCCTGGCCGCCTTCCTGCTCAACCTGGTGCAGCGCCTGCATGCGCGCGGCTTCTCGCAGTCCGAGCTGATCCTGCGCATGACCCGCGAGGAAATCGGCAGCTACCTGGGCATGAAGCTGGAAACGGTGAGCCGCACCTTCTCGAAATTCGTCGACGACGGCGTCATCGAGGTCAAGCAGCGCTATGTGAAGATCATGGACACCGAGGCGCTCAAGCGCATCGTCAATCCCCAGGTCTGCAGCTGACCCACCCCCGTTTCTCGCTCACTTCGTGTAGCGCGAGTCCCCCCTCAAGGGGGGGACACCAGCGGTCCGGCAGAGCCGGCCCGCTGGTGTCCCCCGGATGGATCCACTGCATGCGCTGCCGATCGCGCTGATCGGGCCGGGTGAGCAGACCCGCGCACAGCCTTCAGCAGCAGTTGTTGCCCTCCCGGGCGCAGTCGGCGGGCCGCTGATCGACCGGCACGGGGCAGCGGTTGACCTCGAAGGGCGACAGGGACAGCAGCGTGGTGAGCGCGCTGGAAGCCATGGTCATGCCCCAGAACACGAAAAAGGACAGGGTGTAGATCGCCTGCCGCGACAAGCCCAGTTCGCCGCCGCCGATGCGGTGCAGGTCCTCGGGGTCGACCATCGCGAACACCACCATCTCCAGCACGCCGGCCACCAGAAAGGCCGGCCAGGCGATCCACATCAGTCGTTGCAGGCGCATTGCTGTCTCCTTGTTCTGAGGGTCTGCGGACCGCCGGGCGCTTCAGCGCTTCTCGGGCAGGGTGGCGGTGGCCGCGTGATTGCGCGCCTGCTGCGCGGGCGCCAGCGTGAGCGACTTGTTGTCGGTGTCGGATCGCTGGATGCGCGGCGACTGCGCATCCAGCACCGGGTCCTGGTACTTGATGGCGATCGCCGCCGTGACCAGGCCGGCCACCACCACCGCCAGCGGGCCGCTGATGATCAGCCAGACATAGGGCTCGCGCCACCAGGCGCGGGTGACGGTGGGCAAGGACTTGATCGTGCTCATGGGATTCTTTCGTGTGTGGCGCTCAGCGTGGCACCAGGAAAACAGCCTTCTCGCTCACGTGCATGGCCTCGGCGCCGGTGGCACGGATGTCAAAGGCAATCGGATGCGAGCCCGGCGCGGCGCCTGGCGGCACCTGCACCCGAACCCCCACCGAGCGCACCTCGGTCGAGCGCACTTCCACCGTGGGTTCGGAGGCCAGCGCCACGCCGGGCAGACCCGACACCTCGATCGCGTAGGTCTGCGTGGTTTCGGTGGCGTTCATGACCTGCAGGCGGTAGACGTTCTCGATGCGGCCCTGCTCCACCATGCGGGCCAGCGCACCGCGGTCACGGATCACGTCGACCTTGAGCGGCGTGCGCAAGAACAGGCTCGCCCCCACCGCCACACAGATCAGGCCCAGGATGGCGCTGTAAACCAGCACCCGCGGGCGCAGCGCGTGCCGGAGCACCTCGGCCCGCCCCCAGCCCTGGGCAAGGGCGTTCTGGGTCGAATAGCGGATCAGGCCGCGCGGGTAGCCCATCTTGTCCATCACGTCGTCACAGACGTCGATGCAGGCCGCACAGCCGATACATTCGTACTGCAGGCCCTTGCGTATGTCGATGCCGGTGGGGCAGACCTGCACACACAGCGTGCAGTCGACACAGGCACCCAGTCCTTTGGACTTCGGATCGGTCTTCTTGGAGCGTGGCCCGCGCGGTTCGCCACGCGCCTCGTCGTAGGTGACGATCAGGGTGTCCTTGTCGAACATCGCGCTCTGGAAACGCGCGTAGGGACACATGTACTTGCACACCTGCTCACGCATGAAGCCGGCGTTGCCATAGGTGGCGAAGGCGTAGAAGAAGATCCAGAAGCTCTGCCACGGCCCCAGCGCCAACGCCAGCGTGGTGGCGCTCAGTTCGCGGATGGGTGTGAAGAAGCCAACGAAAGTGAAGCCGGTCCACAGGGCCAGCACAATCCACGCGCCCTGCTTGAGCGCCTTCTTGCGCAGCTTCTCGAACGACCAGGGCGCCTGGTCCAGTCGCATGCGGGCCGAGCGGTCACCTTCGGCATGCCGCTCTATCCACATGAAGATCTCGGTATACACCGTCTGCGGGCACGCGTAGCCACACCACAGGCGCCCGGCCACGGCGGTGAACAGGAACAGCGCCAGCGCCGAAATGACCAGCAGGCCGGTCAGGTAGATGAAGTCCTGCGGGTAGAGCACCAGGCCAAAGATGAAGAAGCGGCGCGCCTCCAGATCGAACAGCACCGCCTGGCGGGCGTTCCATTCCAGCCAGGGCAGGCCGTAGAACACCAGCTGCGTGAGCCACACCAGCGCCCACCGCCATTTCGCGAACAGGCCCTGCACGGAGCGCGGGTAGATCTTCTTGCTCTTCTCATACAGCGAGACCATCACCTCGTCGGGGGCGGGCCCCCCCGCCGCCCGCGCCGCGGGGGATGGGGATTACATTTTGTTGGGGTTGCGGGGG
>NZ_JASATI010000072.1:0-13433 GCF_038440225.1 Hydrogenophaga sp. OTU3427
CTAGGTCTTTCTAAGACTCGCTGTGGTCTGCACTGCGCTGAGCGATCTCTAGCTGTTCCTTGACCGTGGGCGCCTTGCGCGCCGCCGCCGTGTCGGCGGCCGGGTCGCCGCCCCGGCGTACCAGTGCCAGCCATTCCTGGGCAAGCGAGCGGGCCTGCTCGACGGTCAGCTCCCCGTATAGGCCAAGGGCGGGCTTGCGCCGCTCGCCGGCGTTCGTGCGGTACTGGAGCATGAACACCTTGCGGCCCGCTGGTGTAACCTTGCACAGGAAGTCGGGCACCAGCGTGTCCCGGAGTTCGACGGCTTGCGCCTGGGGTTGTGCAGTATGGACACCCGGAGTGACCCGCCAGGGTGGTTCCAAAGTTTGATCGGAAAGCATCAATGCCCACCATACCCATCGACGAGTTTGTCAAGACCCACCGCTGCGATGCGGATTGGATCAAAGCTGTCAAGGCCAACGGAGGAAAGGTCATCGCCTTGGTCAAGGGCCAGGAAGGGACTACATCTGGCGTCCCGGCGACGGTTCAAAGTCATTACTGCAACGGTATGTACGAGGTTCGCGTTTCTGGTGGCCTGAAGTGCATTAGCGCCACCGATTTCGTTCCTAACTGACCCAGGAAAACTTCGTGATGAAACGATTGATCCTCGCTGCTCTCGCGCTCACCTCGCTTTCCTGCTTTGCGTTCAACATTGGCGGCTACCGGCTTGGAATGCCTCACGTTGAAGCGGCCCAAAAGCAAGGACTGACTCGCTGCACGGTCGGCAAAAACACGGCAATTTGTACCCCCATGGGGCTGCAGAAAGTGGGTTCCTCACAAGCGACTTCATTGGTTCACTTCGAGGACAAACGCATCACGGAAATTAGTACGTTTTTCCAGCTCGAACGGAGTCAGAAATCCGGCTACTGGCAGGGTGACTTCTCGGAGTACCAGAAGATGCTTGGCATTGAAGATTGCGCAACCATCGGGCGGGTGAGGCATTACGGTCCTGAACGTCGTATTCCTGATCGACATTGGATCAAAAAGTGTGCAAAAGGCGCTGACCTCTACAGGGAGATCGAGCTTGTGGCTGAAAAATCCGGGGGTGGCTCGTTGAATATTACTGTCAAAAAGGACCGGCATGCCGTGCGTCGATTGAAGGAGGAAATCGCTGATGAAAAGGCAAGGCACAAGCGAAATGAGGATGCGATGAAGTTCCAGCGTGGCGGCTGAGGAATGAATGTAGCCATGCCTGCGAATATCCCAGGAGGCGTATCGCCGCACACAGCAAACGCTGCGTGCGTATTTCGGTCGCTGCAGGGCACTCATTTCGGTTTCTCTTGGACAGCAGGAACGGCGGGAGCTGGACACCTGGTTCGGCACTATTGGACATGCACAATATGCTGCCAGTAGGCATCGACGCTGCGGTGCCCAGATGCCATGTTGGTTAGCCGGGCTGGTGCGCGGCCGGCTACACTTCCCCAATCGGCCAAGAGCAGCCGGTGGAAACTGGAGAAAGCGGACACTTAACGTTTGAGCTCAGGCGACTGGAGCGGAATGGTGCTTGAGCGGCATGGCCGATGACAGGCACTAGGGGGTCGCGGCCCAAGCGCCAAGCCGTGGAGGGTCGCCTCGGGCGAAGAGTTTGGCATCGCGTGGGACAACGCGGACTGCTAAGTCTCCTTGTCATTCCTCTACGGGTTGGTCTTTCTTACGAGGGCCATTGCGCTGGATCTCGGGTATCTCTTCCGGCGAGACTGGATCGCTGATGGAGTACTTCTTGAGAAGGTTAGCCAACGGAGCGGACTGTGAAGCTTCTCTGATTCTTGCCGATCTCTTAGGTCCAAATGCTAGTTTGCGTGCTTGAGTCGGATCTCCGACTAGCACTCCCCAAAGGCTCTGATAAAGGAACTGGTGAAGCTTGAAGTTGTAAGGAGCAGAGTCGCGCGAGAACAGGCCAGACCTGAGTAACAGCTTACGCAGTTCTTCCTCTTTCTCGTATACCAGTACGACTGCAAACAAGTACTGGATCTCAATGTGAGTAATCTGTGAAGAGACGAGTGAGCGATAGGCCTCGATATCGGTGTGCTCGGGGCACCGATACTCTAGGTGCTGGAGGAGCGCCCGAAGTGTCGAGATGAGCCGCCTCTGATACGTTACCGTGTACTGGATGATGCGGCAGTTCTCGACTGTGAAGTACTCAAGCAACAGCTTCTGTGCCTCTGTTGCTTTACCTGATCGGATTGGCTCCAATTCACGTGGCGGGATAAAGTGAAGGCGTCTCTTACGCAGTTCGAGTTGCATGCGCTGGATTCCAATGGACAGGGCATCGATACCTTGTGTTTGAACCCCTTTTCGTACGACGACGACTGACTTCACGCTGTCTTTGTAGAACTCCAACAGTCGAAACAGCAGTTGCTCGTATTGGGCTCGCTCATCTCGAGCGCGGCTTTCGTGATCACGTACTGCCTGCCGCTTCAATTCCTTTGACTGCTCGGCGAGCTGTAACTGCTGCAGCGCCAATGTGACTAGAACGCCCAAAAAACCTAGAGCCGAAACTGTTGCGCTAAAGATGGCGAAGCTGTCTCCAAACTGTCCACGATGTTCAACAGTAGTAACGTCGGATGGATAGGGCCAATCTCCGTTCCATGTCCTCACGAACGCCACCAGGACGCCTAGCGCCAGCAAGGAACCAACGATGACCCATGACTTCTTATTCATTTTTTTCCGCTGTTTGATCGTCTGAGATCGGTCACTTTACAGATGCCCTACGCAACATTCATTTCGCCAGCGTTGGAGCGGCGCCTGTTCCTCATGCTATGCCTAACGTAATGTGAGTATCAACAACTCGCAGGCCATATCTGGCGCTTACGATCAAAATTGGCGTGGTAAAAGTGCTGCAAGTGGCTTGCCGCATAGTTCTGCCGCCCATTGGTTTTATTTAATTACAGTACTAAATTCAGCCATAAAACCGCTATCCCTCCAGTGCTGCGCGCCGCACTGTTGCTGGATCAATGCCGCGGTTGCATTTGTTTCTAACACTATAACGTGCGCATGGAGTTGGGTCATGCCAAGGCCCGTACTTCATTGGATGACGGCTCAGGGCCCACTGCTGACGACCACGGTGTCAACGGTGCCGAACTTGATGTCCAAGAAGCCCGAAATACGCACTGCGCATCTGCTGGCCATCGTGGAAGAGGACAAGTCCGAGCGGGTGCAGTGTCAGGAACCGGGTTGTGGGCACAGCGTCTACCAAGCCATCCACGTGGTCAGGGACGGGGGTGTCAGCGACCGGCGTAATCAGGCCATTTCAGAGTCGGCGTAATCCGGCCACCTGAGGCCGGGCGAAGGCGTGCTGGAAGTCGGCATTTACCGGCCAGCGCAGAGTCGGCATATACCGGCCACTGCGGAGTCGGCGTAATCCGGCCACCCACACGCTGAAGGCGTCTCGAAGCTTCGTTCATCCACGCGGTACCTTCCGGGCTTTTTGCTCAGGAGGTGGCCGTTGTGGGTCGCAGGAGAATCGAGATGTTCCAGTTCCGACAAGTGCTCGTGCGGCTGCGCGCGGGCGATTCCGTGCGCGAGATCGCGCGCTCTGGCCTCATGGGGCGCGACAAGCTTGGCGAGCTGCGTGCCGTGGCTCAGCAGCAAGGCTGGCTCGACGTCGGGGTCGAGGTGCCGGGCGACGAGGCCATCGCCACGGCGCTCGGTCAAGGCCGGCAGGTGGCCAGCTCCACCATCTCCAGCGTTGAGCCACACCGTGATGTGGTCAAGCGCTGGCATGAGGCCGGCGTGCAGGGCCGTGCCATCCACGCTGCACTCAAGCGAGAGCACGCCTACGGCGGCAGCTACTCGGCCGTCGTACGCATGCTGCGCCAGCTGCGCGGCGAGCAGCCCCCGGAGGTGACGGTTCGGCTGAGCTTCGCTCCCGGCGAAGCCGCCCAAGTCGACTTTGGTGCGGGCCCCGTGCTTCCCCACCCGGATGGCAAGCCGCGGCGCACCTGGGCCTTCGTCATGACGTTGTGCTTCAGTCGCCACCAATACGTCGAATTCGTCTGGGACCAGAGCTCGGCCACCTGGCTGGGTTGCCACCGTCGCGCCTTCGAGTGGTTCGACGGAATTCCCGAGCGCGTGACCATCGACAACGCCAAGTGCGCCATCGTCAAGGCTTGCAGCCACGACCCATTGGTACAACGCGCCTATGCCGAATGCGCCGAGGGCTACAGCTTCAAAATCGACGCCTGCCCTCCACGGGATCCGCAAAAAAAAGGCGTCGTCGAAGCGGGGGTCAAGTACATCAAGGGCAACTTCCTGCCCACGCGGACCTTCCGCGATCTGGGCGACCTGAACGCACAAGCACGGCAGTGGGTCATGCAAGAAGCCGGCACCCGCATGCACGGCACCACGTGCGAGCAGCCGCTGTCGCTGTATGCGCTGGAGCGGCCCCTGCTGCGCAGGCTCCCTGGCGTCACGCCGGATCTTGGCACCTGGCACCGCGTGGTGCTGCATCGCGACTGTCACGTTCAGCACGATCGCGCCTTCTACTCGGCGCCCTTCACCCTGGTGGGCAAGACGCTGTGGCTTCGTGCCACCGACTCCGTGGTGGCGCTGTACCAAGATTACCGGCACCTGGCAACCCATGCGCGCGCGCAGCGGCCGGGCCAGCGCGTGACCGTGTCCGATCACCTGCCGCCCGAGGCGCGCCACTTCTTCGAGCGGGACCGTCGCTGGTGCGAGGCGCAAGCGCAGGCGGTCGGGCCGCGCTGCGCTGAACTGGTGGACAGGTTGCTGGGTGATCGCATTGCCGAGCGGTTGCGCACCGCACAAGGAGTTCTCTCCATGGGCAAGCGCTATGGAGCGGCCCGACTGGAGGCCGCGTGCGACAGGGCGCTGGCGCACAACAGCCCGCACTACCGCACCGTCAAGACGATTCTGTCGACCGGCGCCGACCAGCAGCCGCTGATCGATGCGCAGACCCCCGCGGCCTACGCCAGTGCGCGCTTCACGCGCAGCGCGGCCGACCTGTTCGGCGCCGAGCCGACCACGCTTCATTGACCCAGCCAGGAGGAGACCACCACCCAACGACGACCACCCCTGAACACCGTCCCCCGATCCACCCTCACGAGAAACGCAATACCTTGAACACCAACCCCATCAACCCCAGTCCCGAACTGGCCCCGCAATTGAAGCTCCTGCGGCTCTCGGGCTTCCTGGATTCGCTCGAATCGCGCAACCGTCAGGCCATCCAGGGTAAGCTGGCCTACACCGAGTTCCTGGCCATGCTCGTGGGCGACGAGGTCGCCCGGCGCGAGGGCAAGAAGTTCTCCATGCGCCTGCGCCGCGCTCAGTTCCGTGCCACCAAAACGCTCGATCAGTTCGACTTCGAGCGGCTGCCCAAGCTCAACCGCGCGCTGATCCACGATCTGGCCACCGGGCGCTACCTGCAGGAGAAGGCGCCGGTCTTGATCGTCGGGCCCAGCGGCATCGGCAAAAGCCATTTAGCCCAGGCGCTCGGGCATTGCGCGGTACGCCAGGGCGTGGACGTGGTCTTCACCACTTGCTCGAACTTGACACAAAGCCTGAACGCCGCGCGCGCCACCGGCGTCTACGACCGCAAGCTGGCCACGCTGGCTCGCGTGAGCCTCCTGGTCATTGACGACTTTGGCCTGAAGCCCATGCGCGCGCCAGCCGATGAAGATCTGCACGACCTGATCGCCGAGCGTTACGAGCGCTGCGCCACGATCGTCACCAGCAACCTTGACTTCGACGAGTGGGATCAGGCGTTTGCGACCAATCAGTTGCTGGCCTCGGCCACGCTGGATCGGTTGCGCCACAACGCCTATTGCCTTGAACTCGATGGGCCCTCGTATCGCGATCCAAAGGTCGCTCCGGCATCCAGAAAGACACCCCCGAAGGGCTCCGAAAACACGTCAAAATAGCACCGTCAAATGGGCGCTTCGAGATGCCCTTCGGCGCCACGCCAAGTGGCCGGTATATGCCGACTCCGGGTGGCCGGATTACGCCGACTCGCGACAGGGGGCAAGCTGCATTGAGAAGCGCTACGGCGGTTTGTCGCCCTTGGGGCGGCTCGGTATGGGGACGGCGTGGGCAGGCGTCTGACCGCAGCGGAAAGGGCCATGCTCGCGGGCAACACCGAGGCCCTGCTGGCGCGCTTTGAGCAGGAACAAGAGAGGCGGAACCAGGAGCTGGCCTTGAAGCTGCTGCGCCTGCGCGAGGCCCAGGCGCAGCGCACAGCCCCCGCAAGAGCCCCAGCGGCGCCTGCAGCCACCGCAGCCCCCGCCTTTGGGGCGCGGCACCTGCCCACACGCGC
Organism: Hydrogenophaga sp. OTU3427; assembly: GCF_038440225.1. Taxonomy (NCBI): domain Bacteria; kingdom Pseudomonadati; phylum Pseudomonadota; class Betaproteobacteria; order Burkholderiales; family Comamonadaceae; genus Hydrogenophaga; species Hydrogenophaga sp. OTU3427. Next base: position 6,310 of record NZ_JASATI010000072.1, read on the forward strand.
GCGCTTTCCCTGGCCCTGGATGCTGCCCGTGTCCTCTGTCTTAGCCGTGAAGCTGCGCGACGGCACCGGCTGGGTTCGACTGCAGCACAAGGACAAACGCCATGTCATCGTGCCGTGGCCCAGTTTTGAGGGCTGGGATGAGGCTCTGCCCCCTGTGGTGGGGCGCCCTGACTCTGAGTTGGGCGGGTATGAGGTGATGGGCGAGATCGCCCACACGGTGGACGTACCTTGAAGCCTAGGGCATTGCGCGCCGATGAAATCCACTGAGGTCGTACCTGCGCAGGCAGATCGAGAGCGCTGGCACGCGCGTACTGGGCGCGGGCATCGTGTCGGGGCGCAGCCTCGATTTCGCCGACCACGAGTGGGTCTACAGCCGCCAGCGTGGCTACCCGATGCAGTTGCTTCTGAGCCCCACCAAGGACGCCCCCAGCCTTCATGGTGTCGGGGGTATTGCCCTGAAGGTCTGTCTCAGCCACCAGACCCGGAGTACCGTGGAATCCGTCTTTTGGTTCCGCCTGGATGACGATCGCCAGGCCTTGTGCTGGCGAACGTTGCCCACCCTCATTGAGGCGATGGATGTGGTGGTTTCAGGAGAAGCGGTCGAGATCGGGGTCGGGTGAGGCGCCTGCCTGCCTACAGCCAGGTGCCAGATGCGGGCTTGGGCAAGTGCCTGCCTTCATGACTCGTCATCCATGTCGTCGTGTGATGGGTATGAGCCGAACTGTCCGTGGTCTCGGAATGTGTGTCCCCAGTATTTTTTGGCATCGAGATTCGGTTCAGGGTTCGCACTGTCTGGGACATGCTTGAGCGGCGCGGCATGGACGTTTCCATGGCTTTGCTGGGATGGCATCCGGCCTTGGGCTTTCATCAAGTTCAACGTTTTGAGCCCATGTGACCCCACAACATGAGATGTCAGTTGAGTTGCATTGGGAAATTCCGCACGACACTTGGGGCATATGAATTTCGTGATGCGGCCCGAGGGCGAATGACCTGTTCGATTGAAATGTCTGGTCAGCTTTTTGAACGAGACGCGGCACACAGGACAAACATGCAATCCCGGCTCAGCATTCACCTGTGTCCGGGGTACCTTCTTCGCGAACCTCTGCCTTGGGGTATCAAGATAAATCGTGTAGCTGTTTGTGGGATTGCCAGAGGGAGATTCAACCCTCATTTTTGGTGGTTTCAGTCCGTGTTTTGGTGGTTTGGGTCCGTGGGCGAATTGCATGTGTGCCGTCAAGCCCAAAACGTTTGCACCACATTCTTCACATTGACTCAGCCCACGCAACGCAGGCTTCACGCGAGAGCCCAGGTAAGCCCCATCCGGGGGCTGCGGGGATGACGTGTCCGCGTACATGCCAGTTCCCCAGCATCTGAAGCAATTGGGGTTCTCACCGTTACAAGGGCAGGGCAACGATCCAAGTGTCATGGTTACTGCTCATCCTCTTCATCGTCTTCAGGACGGGGGCTGAAAGGGGCGGCGCTACGGTAACAAGGTCGCGGCTTGCACGCCAGCTCCGAGCATACAGTTCTGAGGCGATGAATGAGGCGCCCAGGCGAGCATTACGAACGGTTCTGGTGTTGCACAAACACCATCGGTGAGCGGATGGCCAGCGCGGGGCTCAGTGTATCTGGCCAATGGGCATGGCGCCGGGGGAGTCTGGCATGTTGGACTCGCCTCAAGGCTGGCCATCGCTGTGGATGCGGCATCGTTTGACCAAGACCACAGTGCTGTGGAGCGATGCGCGCGCCGTCTTTGTGGACGGGCGTTTGGCTCCCCGAGGCTGATCGCGCGCGCGTGCGCTTAACTGGCGGAGGCGGGTCAGAACTTAAAAAGGCGTAATGCATGCGGCTTGCATGATTGCAACTGTGACACTGGCCCCATTTGTCAATTTGGCAGACTGAGTTTTTTGCTGAGTTGCAACCCCAGCAACTTTTGCTCCAATTCTGATTTGATCACCTTTGAAAATGCGCGTGCTGTCATTCAACACAACGTATGAGTTACTCGGTAGTTCGTTGCGCGCCCTGCCGTCAAGTTCGCCGCGCAAGTAAAGTGAGCGTCCTTCGATATTCGCAACGGTGCCAAGAAACAAGCCGTAGCCCTTCGGAGGTTCCAGTGCGGGGAACATCACATTGCGCGAAGAGAATTGCTCAAACTCAGAGTTTGAAATGCCCTTCGAAATCATGTGCTCCCGACATGTGTCTGGTGTCTTGCGCCCACTGCGAAGGTCTGCAAGCCGTTGGTTTTCCTCAAGAATGCGAGCATCTTCTTTCTCTTTGGCTTCGCGCGCTTCCTCGGCCTGTTTTGCTTGATTCCGTTCGCGCACTAAATTAGCCAAGTACGCCTTGTGTTTGGAGACGTAGGTCTCCATAAATATATTTGTGCGATCAACGCAGAGCTGGGACAGTGTGTACGAATTCGGCAAAATGTCTAATGTGCGTTCTCTACTCATTCGGAACGAATCCAGTTCGGGCCATCTCTCCTCAATTGCTTTTGTGGTGCATTGAAGTGGTATGTGCCACGCCCCTGCACTTGCGCGGCCGGTGAACCGTTCTACATTCGGTCCTGGCTCAACATCATAGTATTCTCGGGCAGTAGCAACCAGTTGATCCAAATATCGCTCGGTATTTTCTGAGAGAATTTGAGCCTCGGTCTTTCCGCTGGGAGGCTTGTTCGGCCGGGGCGACGTGTTTTGTGCCATCGCCCCACCGTTTGATGGGCCGCATGGGTTTAATCCTTGTCCAAATAGGGCGCCCAGTAGATTTCCGACGAGCTTGCATCCGTCGTCCTTTTCGTTCTGAGCAAATGCGGGATTGGCTGCAATTATCGCCGCCGAAAGAAGAAATTTGAGGGCTTTCATATTTTGTAGTGCTCTTCTTGGGCTATGGAGCCTGGATTTTCATTGAGTTCCCAGGCCCTTGGGATTTATTGGCCTCGCTTAACTGCAGTTGTTCCAGGTTTTGCTGCTGCTTTATGGCATTGCGCTTGGACGCGCCCAGGAAAACGTAGAGGCCCAACACGAGCAAGGGAGCCCAGAACCAGGGTGTGACCAGGGGCACGGCCAGCGTTTTCAAGCCAATGCCGCCGACAAGCGATCCCGTGAGCCCCAAGCCCCCGCCAATGAGGGCCATGTACCCAGCCCCAACAGCGAAGCCTGCACCGCCTGTCACAACGCCCACGGTGCCGATCGCGAGGGCGGTCAACAGACCTACGCCTGCTCCAGCGGCAGCGCCCCCGCCAAGAGCCCCCAGGCCTGGAATGACCAGCTTCGTTACCGTTCCCGTCAAGGTGGCCAGGTACAAGCCGTAGAGGATGATTGCGCCGCCGATGATGCGTTGGTGCATGGTGCGAAGCGCCGAGCTTTCGGGGGCTTTGCGTGAGCGGCGGCGCAGGTAGATCCAGACGCCAGCGATGGCAAGGGCAAAGAGGACTGCAGGGATGAAGGCTCTCATGGCCCGGATTGTGCCCTCAGGTCAATGCATCTGGCGAACTGTCTTAGCGCCGGGTGAACCAGGCATCGCGGTGAACTTGCCCCACGTGGGCGGGCCACCGGATTTCGTGGAGATGTTCAAGACCGCCCTGGAGCATTCAGGAGCGCCACCCGACAAGCTCAAGCTGGAGTTGACCGAGAGCATCCTGGTCAGGGACATTGAGGGTCTCATCGCCAAGATGGAAGCTCTGGCCCATGTGGGCGTGGGCTTCTCGCTCGATGACTTCGGGACCGGCTACTCATCCCTAAAGTCTGGTGGCGAGCTGAATGGGGGTTTTATGGGGCTCATTCCGATCAGCCCGCGGGCGATCAGCATTTCATTCTGAGCAAGTTGCTCCCAAGCTGCACTTGCTCTGAGAAGACCGTGCGGGCCTAGGTCATGATTGCCAGCAATGAAATCAACCTTGCAGGTGCTACCGCGTTCCTCACATTGGGGACTCGTGACACCTTCAGAAAAAGCATTCGAATGATCGTCCACACGACAAATGGCACCCCCATTGCCGTGCACCAAGCAACGTTCACCGTTGTGGCTGTGCCGCGTGACCCTGACCAGGATGCGCATGCGCCGGACTTGCGAGTGCATGCCATCAAACGGGCGGCAACCACGAGCAGCGCCAGCGCGCCAAGGCCGACAAGCGCCGCGCCGACCGCCGGCCCCGGGCCACTCAGCCGGTTACCGGACGTTGGCGCCAGCGCCTCGGGAACGCCTGCGCGGGAAGAGACTGAACCCCTCGCGCCAAGCGCCATCTCCACGACTCCACACACCAACAAGGACGCAGACACTGGCGCGGGCTGGATATTGCGTGATGACAAGGGCCAGTTCTGCGAGTTGGCTATGGTGACCAGCTGGGTCGCCGTGAGTCCTGGCGACAGGCTCGTCCTCTTTTTCGCGAAGGTGTGGCACCAGGACGGACCCCCGGTACCGATGAATGAGGCCCTGCGAGAGATCATGGCCGCACATCTGCCACAGCCGGACGCCGCCACCATCGACGCGCAGACCTACGGCGAGCTGGTCGCGGTCTACAACCTGACCCAGGGCACCAATGCAGTCCTGCGCCGTGGCGTGGCCGAGACCGTCGCCGGCGCCAATCTCGGCATGTCCGGTCTTGGGTTCGGACTGCTCGTGGCTGGGTGCGCTGGCATGGCCAGTGCAGTGCCCTCCCTGGGTGTCTCCGTCTCATGGGACTTGGTCATGATGGCTCCAGTCGTCGCAGGGGCCATCGGATTTGCCCTGCGCACCCGATTCCCGGTCGACAAGGAACGCCTCCTGGAGCAAGCCATCGCGGATGAAGCCCGCTCTATCGCGCAGACCTACATCCAGGCTCGTCAGCTACTGATGGGCCGCGCGCAGCGTTCAAGGAAAAAGGCCCACAAACACCATTGGTACTTGGAGCAAGAAGAGCAGGCGCCCAGCACGCGGTCAAGTGCGCGTGTCCCGGCTGACTTCAGCATCAGCACGCTCTGAACGTGACGGCATAAAGGGCAAAGCCGGGTGTTGCGGCCGTGGGCGAATTCTCGGCAGTCTTCTCAAAGCAAGTGTGCCCAGTCGAGCACTCACTATGAGCGAGCGCGCGTTTCTCGATATTGACATCCTTTTCGGACACTGCTTATATTCGCTAGAAATGCGAGTGTCTGCATGAGACCCGCACGACACCTGTTTCGACCAACAAAAAGTGCGCCCGTGCCATAGATGGGAGATGATCGATGTCGGTTTGCTCCGTAATGCTTGTGCGGCCTGTCCGCCTGTCCCTCGCGCTTGCAGCTCTCGTGCTTGCGGGCTGTGCAACCCCAATAGATACCAGGCCCAAGCTCGATCTCAACAATGAAGATCCGGCAGAGATTGAGGCCCTTTTCAAACCTGAGCGGAGTCACCTGAAGGAGAGACCTAAGATCGGACTTGCCCTTGCTGGTGGGGGGACGAAAGCAGCTGTGTTTGCGCACGGCGTCCTGCATGGTCTCAACGACGCAAAGGTGCTGCAGCACGTCGACGTCATCTCCAGTGTCTCGGGGGGCAGCTACGCCGCCATGTGGTACTTCACCAAACACCTGGAGGCCCAACGGCACGGATTTCCTGTCCAACAGATTTTTGAGGATTGCTGGGCTGCTTGGCGGTTGAACCCGGCTACGGACAGCAAGAAGGATGACTGGGTCGAGTACAGCCGGATTTTCGCAAGCGCCAGCAAGCAGGAGAAACAACCCTGCAAGGGAGTCACACACTATGAGCCGGGTGACCCATACCGCTTCCAGTCACACCTGATCCGTTACCCAGACCTCTTTCGCACGGAATACACCACCATCACCGGGGATAGCCAGGATGCGCCCGTTGGGGAGTCGTTGGGCCTTCTGGGGCGCGTGCTGGCTGAATTCCTTGTTGGATGGACTGGCTTTCGCACTGGACTTATCGACGCGTATCAGGCCGGCATCGAGCGTACCTGGGGGCTCAACCCTGTCCCGCGCAACGCCGCGGCCGGCAACACCGAGTCCAAGGACTCATGGAAGTACACGAACGACAACAAGACCGCCACGGCGGAGTTTCAGCCCAGGATGGACGCTACCAGTGCGACGTTTGCTGATATGCGGGCGCTCTACAAAGGCAGCAATCCACCCCCTATGTGGGTTCTCCAATCAACGATCGGGGACAAGGCCGCATTGCCCAACATGGACACTGTGTTCGAGATCTCCCCATTCATCCAAGGCTCCAGTCTTGCGGCAGCGAAACGCACCAGCAATCCTGAAGAGTTCCATCCGGAAATCCAACAGCTGCCTTCCGCTGTGCGCGCATCGGCTGCGTTCGCGGACTCACAGGGCGTGCAGCCTGGACTGCTGAAATCGCTGATGGTGGGCATCTCCAACAACCTATTGCCGTCTTCCCGTTGGGGAGTCGACATCACGCTGAAGGATGGAAAAACAGCGCGTCTGAGTGACGGCGGTGGCTCTGACAACCTCGGTCTGATGAGCCTCGTTCGCCGGCGCCTGGATGACATCATCATCGCTGACAGTGCCCAAGACAAGCGAGGCACGATGCAGGATCTCTGCTGGGCCCAGAAGGCCTTGAAGCAAGAAGAACTGATCATGACGTTCGATGATCTCGAGAACTTCGACCAGCTGTGCCAGTACCACTTCGACCGTTCGAATCCGGAAATGAACTGGGCCTACAACGTGTCCATGTGGCTCAACCCGGTTGTCCGAGGCAAGATCACTTCCGAGAAAACCAAGAAGGTCACACGCCTGTGGCTCATCAAGCCCGGTTGGAACCAGCAGGATGTCCGTAAGGCTTACAACGATCCCGATGTCCAATGTGGCCCGATGCGGCCCGCAGACGATCCGCAGCGGCCGGAAGTGTGGTCCATGCCTCCCAAAATCAATTGCGGCATGGTGCTCTACTACGCCAACAACGCCGAGTACAAGACGCCGCATGGTGACTACATGACCTTCCCCCAGGATGGGACGGTCAGCGCGGTACTCAACTTCAGTTCCTGGAAGATCCACGCCTACCGGGAGTTGGGCCGCTTCAATGCGGGGCATCTGCGCTTCAATGCGGGAGCCTTGGAGATGCTCAACACGCCACGGCTGCAGAAGGCGCACCGCAACGACAAGGAACGGCCGGGACCGGGCCTGCCTGCACATTGGAGGGAC
>NZ_JASATI010000073.1:0-13422 GCF_038440225.1 Hydrogenophaga sp. OTU3427
GAGGGGTCGCACCCCAGACAGTTGCTTGACCATCAGCCTCCCAACTTGGTGACGACACGGGGTCCATGAATCGGCTATGGCTGATTGCAACATCCTGATCGGCAAACAAGGTGCTCCACAAAATCATCCACTTAAGAGGATGGTCACCAACGCGATTGCGCAGAAGATCATGAATCCACTCCCCAGAAGCCAACCACTGCCAAGGCCCTTCTGAACGCCTGAGCCATTCAGCAACCGGCGAATGAGAAAACCAGTTAGTCAGATGGGACTTGTCGAGCGGATGAAGCCAACTTGTGACACCATGTTCTCTTAGCCCCAACAGAATAGCTTGCCGGACAGATGCGACATCTACAACTCCTGCGCGAGCCACCTGCAATGAAAGCCTAGCGATACGGTTTAGCATTTCGCCTTGCGCCGCCTCAAGCTGAGGCAGGCGATTCTGCAATCGCACAAGCGGCGGAAGAACCCACTGCGATGCATTTGTCCGCAAGGTCCTCAACTGTTGTTCATGCTCAAGACACACCCACGCCCCGGGAAGTTGATGCGGCAAGCGCCAGCGCGGCAAACCCCAGGTGATCATGTCTTCTTTAATGCAGTCCTCGCAGTAGTACATCGCACTGTTGTCATGTAGGCCACTTGCAGGCATGCCCCATAGCAGACGCCATCCTGGGCCCACCCTGCTTTCAAGCTGGGCATACAGCTTCTGCCGGCGCGATGCCAAAAGAAACGGGATGAACAATCCAATCGGGGTTCGGGTGAAAAGCAACGACTCAATATCCCCCAAAGCAAAATTTGTCACATCGACGAAATGATGCATATTTCTGGGCGCATCACGGTCTCGACAAGCATGCTCTGAGTCAAACAGCAAGGCACCCGTATCGCGCGCTGATCCATTCCCGTGAACTGCATGAAAACTGGAGATCCACGAATACAAGGTTTCGTCCGATCGCCAGCCAGGAATGTATGCAAGCTTCGCGACCATGGTTATTTACTCATTCAGGCAAAAAGCCAGCCGCCTGGGTGAGGCTTTGAATAGTAGCCTCTTGAAACTTTCGAGCTCTGATCTCGGCAGCAGAGAGTCTATCGGAGGGAGTCGGATTGTCTTTCGTCGGTCTAGGTTTACTTGTGGGTGTGCGCTGCTTGAATTTGACCTTGCGCGAGGGGTCTTGCTCGGCAGGAGCCGCCGCCCTATACTGATCCTGCTCTGCAGGATTAGTGGTCGACCAAAGCTTGCGGAAATATTCCCAAGAAATATCATTGAAGCGCTTCAGTGAGTGCCAGTCTCTTCTCACGAAAGCATCGATCCGTTCGTGAACTTCAATCATCTTGGGACTTGTACGATAGATCTGATCAACCAATTCAGGTGTTACCTGTCGCGCCCCTTGGCGTAGCGCCGCGTCTTGAACTTCGATACGTAGCCGTGCGAGGTAACGAGGCACACCACCGGTTCTCCTCCACACAAACCCCGCCAACGTCTGATCGTAGGGCTCTTTCGAGAAAGGGATGTATTCAGCATCCGGCTGATCGAGTAGGGTCGGACTCCAAAGGCCAGGAATCCAATCCTCAAGCCACTCCTCGGATGTAGGATCAAGCGTCGGTAACAAGTGATACCACCCTCCCTCTGAGAAACGATCGACGTCTTGGGAGAAGTTATTCAAGTTAGCGAATGCAAGCGGGTTGCCGATTAAAACAGTTGGCGTTCCCCAATTGAGCAAACGCAGAAAAAAAGTAACGAACTCTCGACTGAACGGGGACTGGCTAAGATTTCGCTCTTGCGCTTCTTCAATCACGAGCAAACCGCAACGGTGAACAGAGAGCAGGTGCAGAAACACCACCAGCAATTTCTCAACACTCCATGATTTTGACGAGTACTTGTCAGAATAACTTGTACCGAGCGCATTATCCAGCTCTCTAAATGCTCCCTCCATAAAGCCGCCGCGCGACCCATCGGACGGCATATGGACCTTAAGCCAACAGAGCTGCTTGAAAAATTTCCATCCACACTCTTCATTTTCACCATGCTCAACGACCTGCGGATAGAGGCTCAAGAAGCGATCTACCAACTGGGACTTCCCCATACCAGTTATTCCATCGATCACCATGCCAGAGGCGAAAGAGGGCCACCACTGCACATCGGCAAGCTTCTGCCCCTTAAGCTGACCTGCCGTGAAGATAAACTTTCGCGATGCAGCAAGCAACGGATCCCTCAGCATGTAGCCATCAAATATCATTTGTTGCAATGACAAACAGATCGAAAGTCCTTGAACCGTGGGAATAAAAGTGCTTCTGAAACTCGTTAGTAGCTGCATCCGCTCCTGCAGTGGAATCCCAGCAAGATTCTCTGGCGTGATTGGGCAAAAACGAAGCTGCAAAGCCAATTCCACAGGAGTCAGTTTCTTTGGGAAAGCTGCGATAAGAGGGTTGTTTTTGACACGATCAAGTGATTCTCTCAATGGATTAGCCAAAATAGTATGCCCCATAAAATATCACCCACTTTTCACTTGGTTCGAGATTCACGGATGGCTTGCGCAAGATCACGGAGCGGGCTAAACGACTTTATGGCAGGCGAGTCGTGACTCTCTTGACGTTCGGCAAGGACTGGGCTCTGCTTGAGCTCCTTAGGCGTATTTGGCATACCCGTCATAGCGACTTGCTCAAGTTTGGTGTTGAGCCGCTTTTCTCGCTTTAACTCTGCTTTACTTGGCTTACCGCCACGAGCCCGAATTTCTTTATTCCGCTCCTTGTTGGCAACCTGAACTGAGCGATTCAACGTCGCAATGGCATTGACCCCCTCTTGGATTTTGTTGGCCTTATCCAAAAATGCACGAATTCGATCGTCCCGGCTGATAGCGAGCCAGTCCAGCAAGGCCAACTCATGCATATCCGGATCCCGTGAGCGCAATGTCATGCACTTGAGTCCGCCAAGGTTGACCCAGATTTTTGAAAGATCTGAAGGGTTGAGGTGGGCATCTAGATGCCAACGTTTATTTTTGGATAAAATTCCAGACCTCTGCAAGTATTCGTTGCTATAAACCAAACCAGGTATGATTCTCTTTCCGCTGAATGTGGGATCGTAAAGGTGTATACCGTCGGGCTGAACACATGCCATTAATCGCGGAAGGCATCTGATTCGCAACTGCTGTATGTTTTGCGGAGCTGATGTCGTGTAACCATTTTCAAGCATCCATTCGACGACGCCACGCCTCGTCGGTTCGACCCCATCCTGCCGCATCTCCATCGTCGGCAACGTGATTAATTCCTCATTGTTATGAAAAAGAACATGCCGAATGAGATGAGGCATATATTCAAAGAGGTTCAGCCTGGCAAGGCTGGCTCGACTAGGCTCTCCTCTTGCCGCCCTACGCCCCATCGTAGAGCCTGGCATCGCATGATCGACATGTGCGTGAATACTTGCATGCTTGGATTCTTGTGGAGCTTTATTGATGGCATCGTACGCCGCTCCGAAATTTGCGCCGACTTCCATCTCTTCAAGCGTACGCATTACGAGTTGCCCTTTACCTTCCCCATTGTCCATAACAAATTGACGAAAAGTCATCGGCAGCCAATCTCGGGATTTAATTTTAATTCCAAACCGTGCGCAGTATTCAACCTTATCTTCGGCCGCATGAAGAATCGCCAACAACGCTGTCGTCTGGCTTACGCTTTCAAAACCAACATGGTGCCCAAAAATATAATCAGTTGCGGCACCTTGAATATCAGTCCGAAATGGGGATGAAAGCACCTTAAGACGAGACGCACAGGAAACCAATGTTTGGTCACAGCTTGTGCTGTCGAGAAATGCCTCACCATTGACTGCCAGATGCCTCTCTTTTGTCTGTCCCTGGCGTTGCAAATATGTGCGCCGCCTCTCGGTTTCTCCCTTATTGATCGCAACCGCAGAGAGAGCATCAGAGTCACGACGCCCCCAATACTCAAACTGTTTTACGGTGTATTTTCGCGCTTCCGGTCGCAGTGTGACCTTTGCGCCCGAACCATCCCAACGCACTGATTTGACAAACCATGTTTCCAGTGTTTGTTTAAATGCCTTTCTCACAGATACACCACGGCGCTTGAACTTTTTCCAACCCATAGCAAAGTGTATTCGTGCGAATTTATCGCAATTCAGTCCCGGGGCACGCCCTCCTTCAAGATCGCGCTCATCCACCGGTCTCCCTGTCTTCACTCGACTGATTTTTGTATCACCAGGGTTACCGCATCGCGTGTACCATGGCAGCAATCCGTTCCTATTACCAAGCGCCAAGATATATGCATTTAAACTCCGCTGGATGCGCGCGCACCCCTTAAAATTGAGCTCTTTAGCCCTCCGCTTCGGCCAACCTGCAAACGCAGGATCCATCACAATCTGCTCAATCGTGCGCCCATGAACAAATGGACGTATGAGTCGATAAGCTTCAGAGCGCCGCTTTAGCCAAGCCTTTAGATTTCGTCGCGAGTCATTAATCAATCCAGCTGGACTGTTATTTTTTAGCTGCTCTGGCGTTAGTAGCCAGTGAGATGGCACCTCAAAATCCACGACACCGTAAGCACCATCTTGCACCCGAGTTTCTAGAGCGGAGAGATCGTGGCCAACCGGACGACGGACATAGTTCTTTTGATGTCCCAATGCGTCTTTGCCTGGAAACCTTACAATCATTGCTAAATTTTTCTGTTTATCTATGTGCACGACCCTTCCGTAAAGCATTGGCTCTTTTTCCGCCATATGCACTCGAAGCACACAACCTATCGCAATTGGCTCAAACATTGCAGCCCCCAAAATAGCGTGCCCTCATCGCATTGATTACAGAACACCCTCCTCGCTTGATAAGCCTACGCATTTGCACTCGCTGGGTTAAGTCAACATCAATCAAATGAAGCCAGACTCCTAACCTAAAGAAAGCAAACGCTGCATCATCATCAACACCCACCTCCTGACCTGCGGCAAGCACGGCACACTTTACAAAACGATCGTTCGAGTACTCATTAAATCTTCCCACAAAATCTTGAAATCTATCCGTTTTTTTGTGAGCCCGAAGAAAGCTCACAGCCGGACGCAACCATGCAAGTTGAAGGATCAGATTTTCATTGAATTTCGTTCCGTCTTCGTAACAATGGTGTGCCCCTACTGTTTTGCAGTACATACGGTCTAGCTCAATACGCTCCTGAGCTCTGACGCTTTGTTCGGCAATTTCCTTGGGTTTGCAACTTATCCCAACAAGTCTCCATTCACTACCCTGCCGAACCCGGAACATCAAGTCGATTGAGGCGATATAGGGAACCTTCGTTCCGACAAAATTCCCGTGTTCGATTCCAGTAAGGCGCGCAATCTCCAACAACCCCGGCACTGTGCCGTACCGTGCGTCCATGTCCTCATTCATCCCACTGTCGGGGTGTGGATGCTCGTATGGCCACAATGGCAAGCACTCCCTCAACTCATCGGCGCCCAAGTAACTGACAGACAAGGCTGTGTGGTATTCGAGTTTGCTGAGAAAGTGATGATTTCTAGTTTGAATTCCAACGCTGTCAAAGACCTGATGGCTCGTAGGCGAAGAGAAGTTTTTTCGAATCCGAATCCATGGCATGTAAAAGTCACCACGGCCTTGACCAAATCCATAGCGGATAGCCCGATTTACTTGATCCAGTTTTATTTTTGTGTGAACTGAGGGTTTAACTACACTACGTGATGCCTCCCGCTCAGCATCCAACAGATAGAGATACGGAACGCTGTAGCCAGCTTGGGCTGCGATCGCATTTGCGCTCTCTCGACCAGAGTGATCTATGGGCATGGCTGCGCCTTTCTCTATGAGCAGACGTAAAGCAGGTCGGGCGCGACAAGATGGTCACGCCGATTGCGCAACCTCAGCCGCAGGTGTTCATCGCATGTGACAGCGCTTCGTTTGAATTGGGCTGACTGCCCAGCAAGAGCGAGGCGAGATCCACTGTGCGGAGTGCTTTGGCTAAGTAGATGTACTCATCACGCTCCCTTCAGATTGCTGTGCGTGCACCGCGCCCGTCACCCGACGTTCGCAGTTACTTGATCTGGGGAGTTGACGTGCCGGTTGGGCACGTGTAGATTTCAGTTTCCAGGCCGAAATCTGTGGATTTTTCCCCAGTACGAACACGCCGCAAGGATCCGTCCTTGCGGCGTTTTTGTTTTTGGCACTACCTGCTCATGACACCCCCCAAGTCAGTAAAACATGGCATCCATTCATATGGTCCGTCTTCAAAGCAAGTTAGCGGGCCGGGTACCACTCTTGCTCTCGTCGGCTTGAGTGTTGAGCTCCAAGTGCGCAAGCTTCATGTCATTTACGGGCTCAATGACTCCCGCCTTCAGTCCCAACAGCACACATATTTGGTGGCTTTGGCCCCGCTGGCCGCTGGTTCGCCCGGCCAAAACTCGATAGGTCAGCTGCGCGGAGACACCATGTCGCCTGGCCCAATCACTGACCGACATGCCACGACGACGGAACTCCTCGCGGACGTCCTCAACCGTAAGAACATCTACAATATTGTTCACGATGATATCCAATGTTCAAAAAAGTGTAGAACATGTTCACATTAGTGATCATGATACCGCCCCTGCGAGCCAGGTCAAGCCCCGGCCGTTTGGCGCCCGTCTCCGTGAAGAGCGTTTGCGGGTCGGGCTTACGCAGGTACAGATGGCTGAGGTTGGTGGCATCAAAAGGACCACCCAACACCTCTACGAATCAGATGTCCGCACGCCTGATCTGGACTACCTGGTGCGTGTACGTGATGCTGGGCTGGATCTCAGCTACTTGGTGCTGGGATATCGAGAGGCCCGCCATAGCGAAGATTTTTTGACCTTCAGTCGAACTGCTCTTTCCAACATCTATCAATTTGTGGACGAGGTGTGTGTCGACGCTGACGGCAGGCTGCAGGCGCTAGCAGTCCGGTTGCGCGTGTTTCAACTACTCTGCTCCATCATGAAAGATCAGGATGCAAGCACCTCAAGCCTTGAGGTGATCCGTGAGGAGTTCGCACGATTTACCGGTACTTGAAGGCAGGCTATGGTCAGCTTGATAATCAAGAAGGCCGTGGCCCTGATCATCAACATCCAGGCTTCGGTCGATCTGTTTTGGTCAGGGGTGTGGTGGATTGGACTGCGGCGCTGGTGGCAAGAACGTAGGTTGGCTGCAGTTCTTGAGAAGAATGGCGAGCTGTCCTTGGTCACGCGGCGAGTCACAGAGCAGTACCGCATTCTTCAGCGGAACATCAGATTCTGGCGAGTATCCCCCCCTCTCATCTTAGATGTGCTTGAGGCATGTCACGATGCAGGGGTCCCCATACACGACCTGCAATTACTCGCCTTGAACAAAGACATCAAACTTATTGACGGGATCATCAAAGTAAGAACGTCTTTCTCGCATGACGTGCTTGCCTACCTGGCGGTGAGCGTGGCTTGGGCTAGCTGGGCCATGCCGTTATCGCTAATTGCAGCTTCACCACTACCATGGTTTTGGAAGCTCATAGGCCTGACGGCAACGACTTTGCTGTTCTGGGTGCTTTGGCGTGGCTGGGCGCTTTACACCACATTAGGCAACGCAGCTATCAAGCGTTCAGGATCAGTAGTCGAGGAGGTTGCGATGCAGGTGCGCCGCTCATCGCCCATCGCTCAGATGACTTACGTTGACGATAGGCTCGTGGCTAGAGATCCGATGAGCCGGGATTAGAAGCAGGAGCAAACTGCAGAGCCATGAGGCGGCCACCTTGCCATGCGCAGACCAATCCGCTTTGGCCTGTGCAACGGCAACACAATTCGCCAGCCGCCGCCTAGTCACACCAGATGATTCGGCCATGACTTACCCAAAAGTGGGACCGACATCCTTTTTTCACGTCCACAGACGGGTAGAGCGATGGTCGTCCATCGCGATCAGCAGTGACGCCCCATCGAGGCCGCGCGACGTCGAATGCGGCTAACTGGATGGAGCGCCCGCATCCGCACGGACACCGCATTCCAACGCAGATGTTTTCTCCAGCCTCACGCGCCAGCACCAGGTCACGTCTAGGCAGACGTTGGGGCAAAGTATCGCCTTCGATAATGACCATGCGACGCGCCGGCCCATACCGGTCCCACGCGCGACGTAGCATTTGAACGAACTTCATGCTTGAACACCTTTCGTACGCTTGGCGGGTCGAAAGGAGGGCAGTCCCAGCAGCGGCTCAGCTGCCCCGCGACCAAGTTTTCGGTTTGGCTGCGCCTTGAACTGGCTCTCTGCGGTGTAGATCTCCTCCCCGGCCGCCAAGCTGAACTGCGTCCTCGCGAATCGCTCGTTAGGGTCATGGCGAAAAGGGTAGACGCGGGCGACCAGCTCCATCACGCAGGCCGACGCGGCGCGCATGTTCAGCGCGATAACCGAGGGTGCCTCCTCCCTTACGCCGCGCAGATAACCCGCATTCACCTCCTCGGCATGCGCTTCGGGTGCCGCGCGCCGGAGGTACTCTTCGCGCAAGGATTCTGGAGAATAGACCCCACGGTCACGCAGGGTCGCGCCGCCGGGCTGAACGTAGTCGATTCGACCGCAAACATCAGCGATGACGCGGTTTCCCCCTGCGGTCTTTCGCGTAGGGATTGTGACCCCCACATCGAACAGCGGCATACAGAACGACGCTGCGATCTCGTCAGCAATGTGCCGAGCATCCAGGGTATCCACGCAGCTGCAAAGAATGTCTGCCTGGCTGGCCAGCAAAACGGATTCCCTTTCCGTGATTGACGCGGCCAGGGGGACCGCCACGCCGTCGCCGCGATACAGCGAGATGGCGTTTGACATCATGTCAACTTTGTGGCGCTCACTCTTGGCATCCTCGAGGGTCGAGTTGAGGATGCGGTTGAGGTTCTTCTTCTCCACCCGATCGTGGTCGATCAGGATTACGCGGCCGAAGCCCATACGCGCCAGTTGTTCTGCGACAGGGGACCCGGTTCCCGAAACGCCGATAACGCATACAGACAGGCGGGAAAGTTCGTCCGTTGCCTCGGACGTGAAGGCCAGCGGCCGCCGTTTGAACGCTTCATCGCGCCACCACCAGCGTAGGTCGTGGCCAACAACGCTGACCGCGTCGAAGTCGTGTGGCGCCAGGTCACCCCCGTACCAGCGCGCCGCCATCGCTCCCACGGGCGTCATGATGGCCGTGGCATGGCAGGTGCCGTAGCCATGTAGTAGGCTCCCGATCGTGACCTGATCACTTCGATCATCGAAGTCCGAGAAGCCGAACAGTCCCCCGGGGTGTGAGTGAGTCAGGACCAGCGCGAGCTTGTCAGCCTCTGCACGAGAGACCGCCTCAGCGATCGCTTTGCCGGGCCAGGACAAGTAGTCCCGCTCACGCTTGCATGCATCGTGCGGCACCATGATCTGATCGCGCACGATGAAGCGCACGCGGGGCGCAGGCGTACGACTGCAAAGCAGGATCGCCGATGCTTCCAGTCCGTCACCGGGAAACAGATGACGGCGCAGTTCTGCGTGCTGCGATTCCGTCAAGGAGAGCATCGACGCCGGCTTCATTGAGCCACCTCTTTGCGCAGCGAAGATTCGACCAACGCCAGGTGGGTGATGACGTTGTCTGAGTCAGCCTTCCAGGCAGCGTTCTGGCCACGGTGACGGGACCAGCGCTGGAAGGACTGCCCCATGATCAACTCGTGGTGCTCCGTGTTCGGAATACCTGCCCCGGTGGTGAGCCTCAGCGCCGGGAAGACGTAAAACATGTCGATCTGTGCGCTCGGGTAGTTCGGCGGGACCTCCAAGGCGAGCGTCACGCGACGCTGGCCGCTGTAGCCCGTCGGGACCTGGAGCGCGTGGATGACCAGCCAGCGCCGTCCCGCTTCGACGAAAGTCTCCCACAGCGCGTAACGCTCGTTAAGAAAGGCCTCGTCCTCTTCCTGGAGCGCGAACTCCTGGCGCACCGCCTGCACCACCTCGCCGTTACCGACGTCGCGCGGGATCAGCCAAAGCTTCTCGATTCCCGGCGTGCGCAACTCGATGACCGTCGAGAGTTCGACCGGCACCTTCTGCTGGCTCTCGTACTTCAGATAAACATCCCAGTCTTCCGGCACGAAGTCGGCCATGACGAGCGCCTCGCGCACGGTGATGGCGGGCGTGTGCACTTCCAGGCGGACACCCTGGACATTCAGCACCCAGGTTGCCTTACGGCTATAGAAGGACTCAACACCGGTGCCCGACAGGTCGATGACGTCCCCATTCTGTAGGAGGCGATCGGCGACATCTTGCTGTTCGAAGTACAGCTCCTTGTCGTCCGGCACCTTGCCCAATTTGCGGACGATTTCGCCCGAGATACTAGCGACGGGCCAGTCGACGCGGCGACCGTCAATGGTCAAACGGAATGAGCGGTCACTTTCGATGACGATGAACTTGTCACCGCCCACAAGCTGGACCACCTCGTCCGGGCGCAGATCCTCGAAGCCACCATCAGGCAGCAGTTGCAGTACCGTCAGTTGCTGGTTGAGTGCAAATCCGGCGGCTGCGGAGATCTGGGCCCCGGTTGGCGTCCGATCAGCCATCTGAATCTTGCGGAAGCGCAGATCCACGCCAGCCACCTCAATAGCGGCGGTGCGTTCGACATTCGAGGTATCAGTGTGATTCATGGCGCGTCCTTTCAACGCAAGAGAGACAGTTTGTGCCGTAGCAGTTGCTTTGGCGGCGCCCAATTGCTATAAAGCAATCAGTGCAGCAACTGTACTGCACCAATTGCCCAAGGGCAACAAATTGCTCATGAGCAATTTGCATCCAAATGTAACGAAAGGACTGCGCATGACGAACAAGCAAGAGTTCGACTCGGAAGGGTTCTATGCGGCACTCGATAGAGCGGTGACCACCCGCAAGGCCACATGGAAGGATGTGAGCGTCGCGACCGGCGTAAGTCAAACCACCTTGACTCGCATGGGTCAAGGTCGAAAACCAGACGCCGCCAGCATGGCCGCCCTCTCGGCTTGGGCTGGCATCAACCCGGCGAGCTTTGTAGCGGGGCACTTCCCAAGACCGGCGACTGGTCAGACCCTTCAACAAGTGGCGCTGCTTTTCCGCCAAGACGCAGCGCTGTCGCCCGTTGCCCGCCGAAAGCTTGAGGCCATCGTTGAGACGGCCTACAACAACCTTAAAGAGGATGTCCCCGAGGACAAACCGCAGGAATGAAATTGATTCGCGGATTCAAGACCTACTCCGAGCGGCTCGTTCAAAACGTTCGGACGGAAATGGGACTTAGGGAGCTTGATCCTATGGACATGGACGCCCTAGCAACGCACCTCCACATTCCATACTGGCCTCTCAGCAGATTCCTTGAAGCCGCGAATGAGACCAAGGCATGCGTCAACGTCGCAGAGATATACAAGAGCGTCTCGGCATTCACATTTTTCGAGGGGCGGCGACGACGCATCGTCTTCAACGACGAGCATGGCTCCGCCCGCCACCGCTCGAACATGGCCCACGAGCTCGCCCACGCCCTCCTTCAACACCCCGCGAGGGACTCAGGGGCAAGCACGGATGACGAGGAAAGAAACGAAGCGGAAGCGGCCTGGACCGGAGGCGTTCTGATGCTTCCAGCGCACCAGGCCCGCTACATCGCGGCCTCGCGAATGAACTCCAAGACGGCTGAGCAGCTTTTCCAACTCAGCCCAGAGATGCTGCGATTTCGCCTAAACGTCACAGGTGCGGCCAAGATGGCCGCTTAGGTGGCGCTCAGTACTCCAGTTCGCCACCGTTGACAGATTGCCGATCCTGCTTGGGAAGCTCATCTGGCATTTGCGGCGAGCTATCAGCCCCAGCCGGAAACTCTCCACCATGAAGCATCGGATCGAACTTGTCCAAGCGCTGCTGAAGCAACCGATCCTGTTTTGCCGGCTCAGTCACCCGAAGCCACTTTTCCAATGTGGACTTCAAACAATGCTGGCATAGGTCGACCTGAACGTTATTGCCGTCGCCAAAGATTGACCCATATCCAGCCTTGGCATCAATGCAGGTCATCTCATGAAACTCGATCTCACCGTCCGCCGCGAGAAGACCGCACCGATCACAGCGGATCTGCGAGGTAAATGTTTCAGGTCTCACATCCTTGATCTGCATGTTTGTGCTCCTTGCAGGGGCTGCATCGCTAACTGGCCCGCTGCGCTTTCATTACTTACTAAAACACGTTTTCTGCCCCGTTGCTCCGTCCCTCAATACGCCAAGATCAGACAATCCCACCATATTTGAGAGAGACCAAAATCTCTTTAACTTGCTCCGAACCGTACGCTGACTTCGCCCTCTCAAGAGGGGCCTCGCCATCCAAAATTGGATGCCCACAACGCAGCCACGCGAAAGTAGCGTCTAGCGTGTCAAAGGTGTCTTCTGCCAGGCATTGCAGCTCCAGCAAGCGCAGCACACTCTCGGCAGCGTGGATCGGAAGTACCTGATCTGAGGCAGCTTTTCGACGAGCGACTGATCGATTCAATCCAACAAGGTCAGCCATCGTACCGTTACCGATCCCAAGGTAGTCACCGAGCGCGATCAATGCCCGGCTGGGCACACCGCGTCTGACGATTTCGTAGGCAGTTGCTGATGGGAAGGGGATCGGCGTCTTGCGCCAATCCGCTTGATCGATTTGCCCTGTCATGTTCGGCTTGTTGGCCCCTTTTGGATGTTCGAAGCAGCCTGAAACAATGAGTCCCAGGAGTGCGTTGAATGCCTGCGAGCGCGTGGCAGTGTCCACAGAGGAGGAGAAGGAAGACAAAGTGGTTAGCACCGAAATTTCCTTGCAGGACTGCAATTACAGCCTCTGAGAGGAGAAGATGCAACTGTGCTACCTACCGCCGCACATGAGAGAAGCTCCGCCACACCTTGTTCGCGTAGCCTGAAGCTATGCCACCGTCGCCATGAGACCGCGAAACGACGCGACTGAACCCCATCGCCCAGTCGGCAAGACCGAAAAGCAACGTCTTACGAGAACAGCTGCGTATTCCAGTGCGAAAGCACCAGCGATTCCGATTTAAAGGCGCCACTTGTTCCGATTCAAACCCGCCAGCTAATCCAGTTCAGAACCGCCATCCAGTCGTGAGCGCACAGATAACTTGATACAGCCAGACAGTCTTGCGGTGGTAGCTCCAGTTCACTGGACAACCCGATCCGATGTCATGGTCAAAATGGACAGCGTTATCACCTATCAGGAGGGGGGTCTTTGTGACTCAGGCCTGTCAGGAGCTTCGCAACTTGCAAAGAAGCTGCTTGCCCATTGCAGAGGTGAGACCTGCTCGGCCAACAACCAAAAACAAATTTGGGGAAAACGGCCTGAAGAGCCAGGACCGATCATCCACCGCCAGCCATGGCGAATGAGCCCGACCGTCCGCCCGCAGCCAGGCCTGGCACTCGGCTTCCCGCTCGTAACTGATCAGAGTGTCGGGAACACTCGTGAGGTCACAGAACC
>NZ_JASATI010000074.1:0-12021 GCF_038440225.1 Hydrogenophaga sp. OTU3427
TTTCATTGCTCCCCTCTGGGGAGGACGCCCTCCCTGGAAAGAGGAGCAGTCGGTTCACGATGCTAACGACCCGGAGTCCCTAGCTCGGCTTCATTGAATGAAGAGTCCGAGAGCCTGTGTAAACGACGTAGCTGGTCAGCGGATGTTCACCGCGGGCGCAGGTACATGTGACCTCGGACAGATGCCACCCCAAGGTATCTGTCAGAGGTCAGCACCACGGCAATTCAAAGTTTTAGGAGTCTGAAATGGAACCCAAGGAATCCAAGGACAACAAGAGCCTGCGTATGCGGGAACGAAAGAACCAGTATTTGAAAGACGCTGCTGCTGGCGAGATTCACAAAACAGTGCGGCGAGTGAGAGAACGAGAGCTAGGCTTGGGCGCCGAGCTGGCGGAAGCTGCGCGCGCCGCATTTCCCGACCAGTGGAAAGCCCAGGTTGATTTCGTGATCGACCGGATGGACATGCTCGCGGGCATAGGAAGACATCGGCGCATGTCGTTCAGGTCGGTGAAAAGCTACCGAGAGCGGCTCAAATCGGTAGATGGGCACATGAAGCGTTTGAACATGCGACCAGGTGATCTGGTGAGCCTTACCGCCAGGCAGGTTGAACGGCTGTTCATCGAATTGATAGCGGAAGGCCTGTCAGCAAAGCATTTGGCGAACTTGAATACGGCGGTTCGTCGGCTATGCGTGTGGCTGAACAAGCCTGACCTGTGCCCACCGTTGAAGTACTTCACGGATGACGTATCGCGGATCACGACCTCGAACTATGCTTCGCGTCCTAAGGACTGGGGCCTTGACACAGAGCTGGCTGAGGAGCTGATCAAGGAGGTCGGGGAAATCTGCGTATATACCGCATGCCATTTGCGGTTGGCTGGTGCATTTGGGTTGCGCGTTGAAGAAGCACTTTCCGCGAAGCCAGAGGAAATGATTCGCTATGGCTCGCTGCACATTTTGGCTGGGACCAAGGGAGGTCGGTCGCGCGTTGTTCCCATCGAGACGGACCGGCAACGCATGGTTTTGGCAGAGGCGCTTGAGCTGGCCGATTCCAATCCGCATGGGCTAATCGGTCCGTCTCGCCGGCGTTCGATGAAACAAGCGAAGTGGCACCTGTACAACGTGCTGAAAGAGGTCGGCCTTACAAAGGCGGACAAAGGCCTTGTTGCGCACGGATTGCGACATGGTTATGCACAAGAGTGCTACAAGGCATTGACGGGGACGGATACGCCGGTGCGGGGTGGCCTAGTCCTGGAGAAGTCACAAGACAAACGCGTGCGAAAGGAACTCGCTTTTCGGTTGGGGCACAGCCGTACGGACATTGTTTCGGCGTACATCGGAACGCACAAAGGGGTGTCGCGTTTCAAGAGCGCGAACATCAAGCGCCTGATCAAGGTTCTGGACAAGGACGATGTGCTCATGGAGCTGGCGAAGCGTGCTGATGCAAGGGGCGTCTACGTTTGTGCTGGACACGCGGACGGGCAGCAGGTGGAAAAGAGGGACACCGTGACGATTGGGGTGGATGCGGACCAGAGCAAGGTTTGGGCGGTCGCACGCGAAATCTCATGGCGGGTTACCGATTTGCTGGGTTGCTCTTTGACTGCGGTTGCGCCTTTGGAAGCAATCGGGGGCAATGTGGCGCGGCTGGAGTTGCACGGCCTGGTTCCGGTGGACCCTAGCCGGGCGGCCCCTACAGTTCAGAACTCCATTGACGCGATTAAGGCACTGCGGAAGCCTAATGACCCAAGTGGTCCAGTGGCTGGGTTCCAGTGAGTGAGGTTGAGATGCAAATCCAGAAATGTGAAACCATGAGTGCGGCTGGCATTGCCGATTCCAGAACCTGCCTGACTTTGGTCGGAGGCGTGCCGATGGAGCCAAAGGTTTTGGATGCCTACCTGCGGTGTGTGGAAGAAAGCGTTCGTGCAGCCAAGCTCGATCCGGTTTGGAGTTCGGATCGAGTGAGGCCTGTGCCCTTGCGGACGTTGGTGAAGGCGATGGCTCACGTGCCCATGGTTGACTCAACAGAGTTTGTGCCGGCGGCGACGCAAGAGGGGGATGACTTGGGTGGGGCCGACGACGAGCCGCAGTCCCGACTGACTTGCGTTGAGGGCAAAGCGGATGAAGGCGGTGAAGCCGGGGAAGCCGGTGAGGCGTCGAGCACAACACAGTTGGCGCCCGTCATTTGCCGGCCTGTCCGGATGTTTGGAGATGGCATGGTCCGCCCACCTACAGCGAAGCGCTGACGTGAGGTTTCCATCCTGAGTCGGATGGGGCCTCGCAGAAACGGCATCAGAGTGCCAAAGTGGAGGTTCTTGCAACTACCCAAGCCTGGAGGCCCCGCCATGCAATCTACAGCAAACCTGCCCGTCATTGGTCTGGATTTGGCCAAGACAGTGTTTCAGTTGCACATCGTCGACATCGAGTCGGGTGAGATCCAGCGCCGCCAAATCAAGCGCGCCAAGCTCGCCGAGTTCTTTGCAAAGTGTCAACGCAGTCTGGTTGCAATGGAGGCCTGTGGCACGTCCCATCACTGGGCACGGGTGATTCGATCCCTTGGGCATGAAGTCAAGATGCTGCCTGCCCAGCATGTCAAAGCGTTTTTGTTGCGCGACAAGACTGATGCCATGGACGCTCAGGCGATCTGGGTGGCCGCGCGCAGCAGCCGCACATCAAACCCGTGCCGGTCAAAACAGAACGACAGCAAACCTGTATGGCCCTGCATGGCATGCGCCGCCAACTCATGAAGATGCGCATCATGCAAACCAATGCCCTGCGTGGCATCCTGGCCGAATTCGGCATCGCGTTGCCGGTAGGGTACAAACAGTTGCTCAAGACCGTTCAAGTCGAGCTGGCCAAAGCACAGCAGGCTGATCAGCTGAGTGCAGATCTGGTGATCAGCGTGCAGGAGCAGCTCAAACGCATTGACTCCCTGCAAGACGACATCGACCTGCTCGGCCAGCGCTTGCGCGTCATGATCAGGCAAGACCGGCAGATGCAGGCAATTGAGCAGATCCCTGGCGTTGGGGATTTGACGGCATCGGCGTTGGTGGCGGCCGTCGGTGACTTCACGACGTTCAAATCCGGTCGCCAGTTTGCATCGTGGGTTGGACTGGTGCCAAGGCAGGTGGGCACAGGGGGCAAGACGCAGCAGTTGGGCATCTCCAAACGGGGCGACACCTACCTGCGCACCCTGCTGATTGCGGGGGCCAGGGCTGTCGTTGCCAGGGCAGAGAAATCAAGTTGGATCACCCAACTGCTTGAGCGACGTCGCTTCAACGTGGTGGTGGTGGCACTGGCCAACAAGATGGCGCGCACAGCTTGGGCGATCCTTGCCAAAGGCATAGCCTTTGACAAGGTCAAATGGAATCCACTGGAAACAGTAAGCGCGCGCTGAACACCACCGATCGTTGAGCAACATCCCAAAGCCAACCTGCTCACACCGTTTTGAAGGAGAGCCTGCAAGAAGCATAGTGATGGAATGAGGGTCAAACCAGGTTGGAGACATCCCGATGAACCGCCCGTACCGTGAGTACAGCCCGGAGATAGGAGCTCTGACCGCGAATAGCCATCATGGGCAGCGACACGATCGCATACACAGCCCGAATGTAAGGTCGCAAACCTTTCAAACCTTCACGCCGCCGAATCTTGCTTTCCTTGGGCGGACCATGTAGGCGGTTCAGCTGCTGAAGGGGGATGCGGCCGAGGCTATGGACACGGACACGAAGCCAAGTCAGGTCGACGGCGATGGCGAAGTACTGGGAGCACGGGAAGTGCCTGATGCGGCCAACGATCTCGCTGCCAGTGGTGCTGTGGCCAGCGATGGACGGTTGAAGGCGCAGGAGGCGTTTGTGGCGGCGATTGCGCCGGCGACGATGCTGCTGGATGACCGAAGCTGGCTGACCGATGGCCTGAGCCAGCTGCCCGAGTGGGAGGGCGTGGTGGGCATGCATGGCCCGCGCCTGGTTGGGGTGACCAGCGACTTGTTCCAGGTGCCTCGCCTCTTCCCCCTGCTGTGCTTCATGTCCCGGGCACTGGGGGAGCATGTCTACCAGTTTGGGGAGCATCCGCAAGGCGAGTGCAGCGCTGCGCTCGAGGTGCAGGAGATGGGCTGGGCCGGCGATGAGGTGGAAACAGAGTTGGCAGGTGGTGCAGCGCACGGGAATGCCGAAGGGAAGGCGGGCGTTGTCAGTGGGGAACTCACCAGGGAAGGCGGGGAGGGTGAGCCCAGCAGCCTCTCGAATGAACAAACTCAGTTTGCTCCGCTGGCGGCAACTGGTGTGCAGTTCATTGATGGCAAATACTGGGTGACCACCGAACGCGTGATCCGGTTTGGTGTTGATGGGCGGGGATCGGGGGACGGCAAGTTCGTGAGCCTGCGTCGAAGCGCCAACATGGCCTTTCGCGAAGCGGCACAGCTGGGCTGGATCGACCACCGGTGCGTCAAGCTGCCGTCTGGTCCACGGGTGAACATCTGGTCCTTCTTGCCGGAGGGGATCGGCTACATCGCCACTGGCCTGGTTGCGCGCGAGCGGGTCAGGAAGCTCGGGCGGGCCAGCGCTGAGGCGATCTGCACCGAGTTGGGCGTGGACGAGCGTGAGGAGCGGCGCGATGAGTTGAAGGACCGCCGCGCGCTGGCGCAAAGCTGTGTCAGCGGTGTGCCCGCCAGTGCGGAGGCAGGAGCCGGTGGCGCCAACAGTGTTTCCACAAAGAGCGAGGTCGCGGAGGTGATCAGTCAGGAAGCGCTGCAGAAAACCAAGCTGCGCGTCCAGCAGGCGAAGGGCTCGGTGATGTGGGCCGGGCTGCTCGGTGCCTGAGCAAGGAAAGGTCAGCGTGCGCTGCCTGGTGGGGAATGCGATGAGACTGACAGCTGCGGCCCCGCTGCATTCGGTAGGTTTGGTAGGACCCGGTGGGGCACTCTATATAGATAGAGGCGCCGTTCATTCTGGGATGTTCAGGGACAGTGTTCATACTGGCATGGACGTTCATGCCGGCATGGCTGTCATGCGTTGTGGGGTGGAGGGCACATGCCAAGGGTCGTGATTGAGTTGGGCGAATTCAATCTGGTCAACCTGGCCGGCAAGGTGACGGGGCGGGTGCGCCAGATCAGCATCGCGGCTTTCCCGAGAGAGGAACTGGATGCGGCCGTCGAGCTGGCCAAGAGCCGGGGGTGGGTGCTCGATGAGTACCTGCAGGGCAAGGACATCGCCACCGGTTGGCCCAGCGTGTGGATGCAAAAGCCAATCGAGCCAGCGCCAGAGGGCGCGGCCGCCGGCGCAATCTAGGAACCGTATCTGCTGCCCATGCGCCGTCCGCCATCGCGTGATTCCCATCGCCGCTAGGTAGGTCGACCGATTCAGAACCGGTGGCGGCAGCTTCATTGCTTCAGCCTGCCTCGCCAGCTGCGCGGCAGTCGTCAGCCAGCAGCCATTCAGCATCCGCAGGGCGCTTGATCCATAGGTCCCGCCAGGCGTTTCGGCTCGTGCCCGTGACGGTGTTGGCCAAGCGGCCTGGGGTGATGGGCTCGTCTTCGTAGATCAGCTTGTCGCCCTCGACCTTGGCGTAGTACCAGTCGCTCTTGTATTGCATGCGCACTTCTGTGGAGTCAGGCAAGAACAGACCCTTCCACTGGTAGCCCAGGTTCGATGGCTGAACCTGGCGTAGCAACTCGGGCTTCCAACTAGCGTTATCTAGCCAGTAGTCGATCGCGTCCTGCACCGCGAGCACAGGGTCGCGAGTGTCACCCTGAGCCTTTAGAAAGGCTGCCAGCTCCAAGAACTGACGGGTGGCGACAGGGATCGAAATTTGCGTTTCCATGCTTAAAGCTCCGTTTTTAAACGTAAATGAACTTTAATTCGAATGGAAACGCAGTGTCAAGCAAAAAAACGGAGAAAAGAGTAAGGTGGCTCGGAACAGGTGTGGCACTTAACCCCTTGGTCCTAGACCATCCGCAGAGACCAACGGTCGGTGACCAGTTCAAATCTGACGGTCGACACACCCTTCCGCACGACGTCTGGTGGCCGCTTGCGGCTTTTACTGAGAGTGCCTCGTGCGGGTGTTCATGTTGCTGGAATGACTGGTCACCAACGCCAGAATCCGCACCATGGAACAAGGCGCACTTCTGTCGATCGCGCGTGATTCCCATCTCCTCTGAACGGTCGGCCGATCAAGACATTGCGGCCTTGGTCAACCTGCGCTCGATGCCGTTCAGTGGGCAGGGATGCCCACAAAGCCAGTTTGACGGCATAGACCTGCGGGGCTCACCACACAGGGTTGTGGGCGGCCCGAGCAATGTTGAGTACCTTAACTTCGAAAAACAATATAAAACTGTCGTTGTTGATCGGCGAGGCGTACAATACTAAAGTACCGTTTCTAGTCCGGAAGGGGGTTAAGTCATCATGCGCACTCTCGCCGAGTTTTCCGCCGCTCTCACGAAGGCCCAGAAGTCTCACAAACTGACGGCCAAAACACTGGCTCTCAGAACCGGACTGACCGATCAGGCCGTTCGACACATCCTGGCCGGGGAATCCGCACCCAGGCTGACAAACGCCATGGCCCTCGCCGATGAACTGGGGTTCGAGCTGGTGCTGCTGCCCAAGGACGCGGCCCAGTCACTCGCACAGGACACCAAGGCGCCGCGCACCGTGCTCTCGGACGTGGAGAGGCACCTTGGCCTGCGCCTGGGCGATCCTGGCCATGACGTGACGAAGCGCTCGCGCGCCTAAGACCAGGAGCTTTCCATGCGCTACCGTGCAGTCAACGTCTACATCGGGCCCAGAAGGCGTTTGGTCGGCATGCTGTTCCAGTACGGGATGGGTGCGGCGGCCATCACGCGCCTGGTTCCCGACCAGCGCTTTTGGTCTGACGATGCGGCGCCCGTGTTGTCGCTGAACGCCCGGGTGGAAGACCCCACAGTCCGCGCAGCGTTCATCGGCGAATACACGGTACAGCCGTTCTTCAACGGGGACGGGGAGACGCTGCCACCATTTTTCTCCAACCTGCTGCCGGAAGGCCCACTGCGCCGGCACCTCGAGCAGATCGCCAACCTCGAAAAAGGCGATGACTTTGGCCTGCTGAGCGTGTGCGGCACTGACCTGCCCGGTGCCGTCTATGTCGAACAAGCGCCGCTGGACAGCCACAGCGTGGCCAAGGTGGTGACCCAGCACAACGACGCGCTGGAGGCCTCCGTGGCACCCATGGCGTTGCCCGAAGCCACCTCGCTGTCTGGCGTGCAGCCCAAGCTCTCGCTGGTGCAATCGGGTGGGCGTTACGTGGCGCGCACGAAGACAGCCAAGGGCGTTCACATCATCGCCAAGCTTCCCACCGTGGAGTACCCGCGGCTGCCCCAGGTGGAGGATCTGTCCATGCGCATGGCGGGTGTTGCTGGGGTGAACGTCTGCGAAGTCTGGCTGGCGCCTCTGGCAAACATCGACGCCGATCAGCCCTACGTGCTGGGGGAGGGCGCAGAGTTCCTCGCGGTGCGTCGCTTTGACCGAGAGCACGCCAGGCACATCCACTGCGAGGACTTTGCCCAGATCCTGGGGGTTCCTCCCGCAGACAAGTACACCCACGGGCGGGCCAGCTACGCGAACATGCTCAACATCCTGGTGCAAACGCCTGGGCTTGGCGTCGAAGCGGCCCACGAAATGCTCAGACGAATCGTGGTCAACGACCTGCTGGGCAACTTTGACGGGCACCTCAAAAACTATGGCCTGCTGTACCGCGACGGCATCACGCCCGAGTTGTCTCCGGCCTACGACGTGGTGGCCTACGGCGCCTACCTGGGCGGGCGCGGCCATGCGCTGAAGTTCACGGCCGACGGGCCCAAGCACGCTCGGATCTCACCCCAGGTCGTGCGCCAGCTGTGCAACGCGGTGCCGGGGCTGCAAGAGCCCAAGGTGAATGCCCTCATCAAGGACACCGTGCACAAAGCCAACGCGGCCTGGCCTGACATGATCTCGGCCTCCAAGCTGCTCGATGAGCAAAAGACCAAGCTCCTTCATCACTTCACGACCACACCTGCCATTGAATCCTTGCGCAAGCGAGCTCAAAAGGCTGGTGGGGCCTCAGCAAGTCAGTCAACAAACACCCAATGACGAAGAAGAAAAAGGACACCTCAGAACAAGCGGCGCTAAGTCCTGTGCGCGCCATCCTGGCGATGCGTTTGCGGGAATGCCGCAGGCAGAAAGAGCCATCCGTGTCGCAGGCAGATCTGGCCAAGCTGATTGGGCGCGACAAGGCATCTGTTTGCAATTGGGAGAGCGGCAAGCACGAACCTCCCAATGCAATCCTGCTCGAGCTGGCGAAGTTCTATGGCGTCACCCCGAGTTGGCTGCTGGGCCAGGAGGACGCTCCACCCAACCCCCGGCGGCTATCCGCGCCTGAGTTCCACACTGTTCCTGTGCTGAGCGAGGCCGAGATGGTCAACTGGACGGTCGACAGCAGCGCGCAAAAACTGGTGACCCTGCAGCGCTACGACTCGGGGGCCGCGGCCGCTATCCGGGTCGAATCTTCTGCGCTTGCCAGTCAGTGCCCGGTGGGCGCCTATGCCGTGGTCGCCCAACGCAGCCAGGTCAACGCAGGTGAGGTCGTTGTCGTAGCCGTGGAAGGTGCCAAAGCGCCCCTCTTTCGCAAAGTGGTGCGCGATGGGTCCAGCTTGTTGCTGATCGCCGACGACACACGCTATCCGACTGTCCCGCTGGATTCCAACGTCCGGGTGATCGGGCGCGTCGTTGAAACCGTCGAATTTCGGTGCCTGTAAGGGCCTTGCCTTCGGGTACTTTCAACCGCCACACCTAGCGCCTGGGGCTGCTGGCCAGCCTCGCTCGCCGGCGCTGTGAGCGACATGGCTGCGCGGCTGGGCATTTGTCACTCTGGTGGTCGAACGTCAAACACGCGACCAATGGGGTCCCTGCCTGAATCAGCATTCACAACCAAGGGGGCCACGAATATTCGCTTCACCAGAGAGCGTTCAGGTCCATAGGGCTGTGGCTTTGCGTTGCACGGTTCTCACCGTGTTTGCCAAGCTTCAGTCTAGACCAGGTCCGCGTTTGCGCAAGCAACTCAGCAGCCATCCGGGGTGCTCGCACACCAAAACGCAACGCTCCCAGGTGCTGCTCGGCCAATCCCACCTGGCCAGCGCAACGTCGATCCGCGCGGCTCAGCCCAGGATTGCCACCACCGGCGCCGAAAACTCGTGTTCACCATCCAGCCACGCGGCCAGCATCGAGAACATCTGCCGGTAGCACGACTTGAAGTCCTGGAACTCCTCCCAGGTGAGCCCATCCGGCGGCTGCAGAACATAGGCGTCAGGCGCGGTTGCATCGGCGATCAACCTTGAGGCCTGATCCGGGGGGATCGCCTGCAGGCACTGCGCGATCAATTCGGCCTTCTTCAGAGCTGACACCTTGATGCCCAGCGGTTTGGCGATGGCCTTGAGCTCAGCTGTCTTGAGTTTGCTCAGGACGTCCTCCAGTGTCAGCGGGTCCGGCCGCTTGGCCAGCCCAGTCGTGAGCAGCTTCTCCAGGGCTTGCTGGCTGATGTGGTCATCGGGCAGGGTGAGCGGTGTCTGTGGGCCATTGGAGCTCAGGATGTACTGCTTGTACTCCTCAAGGGACAGGGGCACCTCGGCCAAGATTCGCAGGCACGCCTCGATGTCAACCTTCTGCGCTTCGAAAATCCGTCCCCAATCCATGTATTCCCAGTTGTCCAGCTTCCACAGCGGGGACTTGCGGTAGTGGTCGCACCTTTCCCGAAAAGACAGGGCTTCCCACTGCAGGTCCGGGTTTTCATCTCGATACTGCGCTGCGATGCGCCGGCACTCAGCGTGCGCAGCCTCTCGCAGCTGCATCCACTGCGGCCAGTAAACCTGGCACTTGACCATGACGCCTTGAATTTCCCACCACAGACCACTCGAACGGCCCAACATCATCTCGACGGCGAACGCCGCCCGATTGCCACCGTCCAGGTTCAGGGCGCGGACCTGGGCAGTCTGTTTGTTCTTCTGGTTCACGATCGAATAGCTGCCGGCCGCGGGGATGACGATGAAGCGCATGTCCAGCAGCTGTCTAGGGTGTCCTGAGGCACAGACGTCGATGATCGCGCTCCGCTCACGCTCACGTTCTAGGCGTTGTCGGAGAGATTCTTGATAGCTACGTGTTGTCTGGTGGTTCGTGGCAACCAGGCCATCTTGCGTTCGAATCTCCATGATTCGTGCGACAACGTAGACTTTTTCGTCCGCGACACCTTGCTCGCGCACCATGATCGCCGTTTCATCTGCGGAGAATCCCGTGACCGCCAGATCCCTTGCTTGCCCAGGCCGCGAACCATAGGCGTATGTGACCGACAAGAATTCGCCTGTGCCCTGCATTTCCCGGAGCAAGTTGAGGACGGCTTGAGCTGGATTGGCGTGGCGATCGTAGCTGCGGGGTGTAGATGTGCCTGTCCCATCACCTGGCCGTGACATGAGGGGGGGCATCGGGGCCGCAGTGCCTGGTGCGGCAGGTCCCGGTACCGGTGCTGGTTGCGTGGAAGGCGGCGGCGCTCTTGAGGCCGCCGGCGAGGCGTTCTGAGGGGGCAATAGGTGGTCGCCCGAATGCGCGTTCCCTGAGGGCCAAGGGGACCACATCACTGGCGCAATCGCTGTGCCATGTGCTGGGGCTTGTGGTCGCGCATGTTCCGGGGCTTCAACAGGGACTACACCCGGGCTGTCAAATGCCATCGGTTCTGTCGCGATGAAGTCGACTGGTTCGGCCTGGGCCGTTCTCGACTTGGCCTCTTGGATGCGAATGGCACGCACGTTGGCTTGCCTCCACCAGCCAATGAGCTTGCGAACAAGCACCCAATACGCCACCCCCGCAAGGGTAAACAGCGTGGCCTGCCCAGCCTCCAGTATCACCCACGCAACAATCACCGACACCAGTATCAGGACTGAAGACAATGCCAGCGCGTATCGCACTAGGCTTACGCAGGTCAAGCCATCGAATGGAGCGATGGACCTTGCTGGGCCAGAGGGTTAACTGCATTCATTACATACGCAGGCTGAGCAACTGGCCCTGGCCATCAACCTCCGCAACTGCAAACCCCGTCACAGTTCCACCGAATCCGTTGGTGCCTCGGAATGTTGTGTAGACGGTAATCGAGTTGGCTCCTACGCTGTACTTTGTCTGAACGTGCTCGTAGCTACCGGGGTTATGCATACGAGCCTTGATGGCGGCCTCAACGTTTCTGTGTGAACCATCAAAGCCCGAAAACTGTTTCGTCACGGAAGCCTCGAGCTCCTGCCGACTCTTTGCTGCGGCTTTCACTTTTTCTTGAATGGCCAGGAGCTCTTTTGCGTCTTTCAGCTTCGCTTGGTAGGCCGACGCGCTACCTGGCTCCTCGGTTTGCAGCGTCTCGTAAATCTTCACCAAGCGCTCTAGCGGTACTGATTTCTCGTCCTTCAACTCCTCACGCATTGAGGCAAGGTCTGCCCTGTACTGCACCCGAGCAAGGTCAGGGTCCTTTGTGACGGTCAAGTATCCGTTTGCCAGTGTCAGTGCATCCCGCCCTTTGCCACTGGAAATTAGGCTTTCAAGTTTGGCCAGGATTTCTGGCTTCTTGTTGTTGTACTCGTCCAGTCTGTCCTTCTTGACTTTTGCAACGCGTGCCGCCAATTCTTGCTCGAGGCGTGCCTGTTCGGCATCTCGTTTGGCAATGGCGCCGTCACCAAACCACCCGGCCTGTATGAGCATCAAGAAAAATGCAAGGCCAAGGCTCCAGCCGTAACCTGGCCAAATTTTTAGCTTCGCTTTGGCCATGTCACGCAACTGAGGTAGCAAGAGCGCGAGCATTGGAACAAGCATCAAGACTGGGAGGAACACCCCCGTCTTGAATACTCCCCATGCGCTGTACACCACGACAAACGCTGCCGCTGCGGTCAGTCCTGCACGCCACAAAAAGTCTTTGTTCATCTATCTCGCGCTCCTTTGATTTCAATCGTATCAGCTTCGATTTCGAGGACTACGCGTTGAAAGCGCCACCCGAGATG
>NZ_JASATI010000075.1:0-11953 GCF_038440225.1 Hydrogenophaga sp. OTU3427
GTATGTCGCCGCGTTCGATCCACTCTTGCGCCATTGCGGACCAAGACCGTCCCCATTCGTCGTTGTCCAAGCTGTCGATGCGGCTGAGGATGACGCGCACGTCCTCGCTGCGCATGCCTGTCATTGGGTAAACCTGGCCGTCTGTTCGACGTTGCACTTCTGCGCGCAGTTCCTCCCAGGTGCGGGGCGGGGCGATTGAGATGTCTTCACTCATTTGGGTCTCCAGTTAAAAAATTTGAGAGCGTGTGTCTGCCCGGTGTGCGTAGTTGGGTGACACTCGAAATCGAACAAAGTTAAAACTGTTTTAAGAATACACTCAGCACGAACCGATGTCAAAACATTTTTAAAATGACCACTTCTAAGCGTCGATCAACCGCCGCAGTTCAGGTCTCCGCGCACGGCGACAGCAGTCGTCGACTGGTTCAAGCGGCGCGTGATCTGGTTGCAGAGCGTGGTCTTTCGGGGCTCAAAGTCCTTGACGTGGCGGCCCGTGCGGATGCCAACGTCGCCCTCATCAATTACCACTTTGGTGGTCGAGATGGCCTTCTTGATGAGGTGATACGAGGTATGGCTTCGCAGATCGCGAACGATCGTCTTGATCGCCTGTCGCGGCTCTTGGCTCTAGACACACCTCCTGATGCGCGCGAGGTGTTGCGGTGTTGGATCGAGCCATGGATCGAAAACGTCGAACTAGCTAGCAACCGTGAGGTCATGCAAGTGATGTTGCATTTGATGTTTGCAGCAGACGTAGACCGCAAGCGGAAGGAGCACGTCTTGGAGTCATCCGTGAAGGTCACGGCTCTGTATCTGGACACACTTTCCAACTGCTATCCCCATGTACCTCGGGGAAAAATGATGTGGCGCATGCTTTGCGCCATTGGTGCCAGCTATTTGGTGCTTGCTCAGCGTGAGCCTGTAGGTTGGAACACGTTGGCGGGTGCTGAACATCCACCGTTTGAACCACAAATGCGAGAGGGTGCTGACGAACTCGTCACGTTCATCCTGGGTGGTTTTTCTGCTGACAGTGACGCGGTGCCCGCAAAGCGGGTTCGCCGGAAAAATGGCAATCGAATTGGATGAATCAATAGCGTTCTCGTATTGACCCCAAACCAGGGTGGACAGTGTTCAGATGCCTTGCTGATCAGCTCTGCTGAACGTATTTCTGCTGCTCCAACTCGTCGATGCCCGTAGCGGTTACGTGCTGTGGGCCGAGCGCATCAAAAGCGAGCGGCACGACCTGGCCAGCTTGCGGCAACGTGTCACCGCAACGGTGGCCAACTCGCTGCAAATCAGGCTCGCAGAAGTCGAGTCATCGCGCTCGCGCCAGCTTCCGACGGCCGATTTGGAGGCGCGCGATCTCGCGCTGCAGGCCTGGTCCCGGGGGCAACTCGTCCGCACCCCGCAAGTCGTGGTCGAGCAGCGTGAGCTGGCGCAGCGGGCGATTGCGCGTGATGCCAACTCGGCCCTGGCGTGGGCGGCGTTGGCGCGCAGCTATATCTGGGACGTCAGCCACCGCTACCTGCCTCTTCGCGGCGTGACGCGGGAGCAATGGCTGGACCGCGCGATAGAGGCCGCCGATCGCGCGTACAACCTTGATGCCAACGACCCGCGGGTGATCAACGCACGTGCTTTCGCGCTGGCGCTGCGCGGACGCTCGGAGGAGGCGCTGTCACTCTATGAGCGCGCGATCGGGTTAAACCGCAACGACGCGCTCGCCTGGTTCGGTATCAGCTATTCACACGCGACCCTCGGGCACACCAAGGATGCGATCGCGGCGGGGCATGAGGCAATCCGCTTGAACCCCCGCGATGCCAACATTGGCGGGTTCTTTGTGGTGATGGCTGCAGCTCATCTTTACGCGGGCAATGACGCACAGGCTGTCGAATGGGCACGGCGCTCTGCCCTGGAGAAGCCCGACTTCAGCGTCGCGTATTCGTGGCTCGTCAGCGCTGCGGCCCTCTCCGGCGACACCGCGACGGCGCAAAGCGCTCTGGCCACGTTCCGTCGCCTGCTGCCGCAGTACACGGTGACGTCGTTTCGTGCCGAGAAATTGTGCGCCAATGCACTGTGCGAGTCTCAGCGCGAGCGTTACTACGAAGGACTGAGAAAGGCTGGACTGCCGGAATGAGTGTTGGGCCCGGCGCGCGTGGCCACCTGCTGGCAACCTTAAAACACCTCGGTACGGATGTTGATCGAGCGCCCGAACGCGAACGGCGATGCTCCAGCCTAGCCAGGCCGCGTCCGTCCGGATCACCGAAGCCAATCCCGCAGCCAATCCGCACAGGCTGACGAAGCCACAATGGGTCAGCTCACCGTGATCGCGTCGCTCGCCATGGTGTGCATGATCTTCATCGTGCACACCATGCCCATTCGAACGGGCCATCTCAAGATGGCTTCACCGGACGCGTATGCCAAACTGCGCCACATCCGCCTGCATTGCAGCGCAGACCTATCCATGAAAGCAAAGCGCTGCAGCAAGGCAAGGCCCCTGCCGCCTTGCTGACGAGTCACATCGAAAAAAAATCAAATCCGACCGTCAAACCGCCAGAGACACCAGAACTTCAACCAGATCCGCCGGTGCGGAAACAAACGGCGAATGGCTGGTGTTCAGCGTGATCTGTTCAAACCGATTGCCGGGCGTGAACGCGTCCGCGTCGGCAATCATTTGGTCCTGGACCGCGATGGGCAGTGCCCGGTCTGCCGTGCAGCGGACGAACGTCCGCGACACGCGTCCCCAGGCCCCCACTGTGAGCTGGACAGGCGTAGTCAGTGTCCCAATGGGATTGTCGGGGGTCAGCATGTTCGAGACGGCGAGGAACGCTTCGTCCGACAGGTCATGGTAGAAGCAGCTCTTGAGCCGGGCGACATAGGCCGGATCGGCTGATTCGTGGTTGATCCGAGCCGCGCCCACCACGGTGGGGTCCGCCACAAA
The DNA here is from genome assembly GCF_038440225.1 of Hydrogenophaga sp. OTU3427. Lineage (NCBI taxonomy): Bacteria > Pseudomonadati > Pseudomonadota > Betaproteobacteria > Burkholderiales > Comamonadaceae > Hydrogenophaga > Hydrogenophaga sp. OTU3427. The sequence continues at coordinate 2,933 of NZ_JASATI010000075.1, forward strand.
CAGCGGCGGCACTTCGGATACGGCGAAATTGGGCTCCTGTAGGTACTGGATGATGGTCGGGAACCGGACCTGCACGAACGCGCTCTGGTAGACGAGGCGGCGAATCAGCGAGGGGTCGGCCTCGGCGACCGCACTCAACGTCCCGCCACCCGAGCTTTGTCCGACCAGGATCACCGGCCCACTTCCCGCTGCGACCAGGCCACGGATCACCTTGAGCACGCTGTCGCGGTAGTCGTTGAGCGTGAGACCCGCATGTGCCGACACCTCCATCGACAACCCGGCCAGATTCTGCGGCTTGGCAGTGTAGGCGGCCGGCATCTGAGCCGAAATCCCGTGTCCAGGCAGATCCAACAGCACGCTCTGGAAGCCCCTCTCCGCCAACAGTTGAGCGACCTTCGTCCACGCCCAGCCTCCTTGCCACCCACCGTGCACGAACACAAAGGTCGGTTTTCGATGCTCGGAGGCGTTGCCGCCGCCGCATGCTGCAAGGGCTGCGCCTGCCAATGCCGCCGGGGCTTGCGCGGCGAAATTTCGTCGGTTCATGATGTCTCCTGGGTGTTTCGTTGTTTCGATGTGTCTTGCTGACGGGCACCACTTGCCGCGCATCAACCAAAGCGAAAAGGGGCTGTCACATGAGCACTCATGCCGCGAGCAGCGCGCCGGCGTCCGGCACCACGGGATCCAGCCCCAGGTGATCGAGCATGCGCCGCGCGGTGCACACCGCGGTCGACACGGTGCGTATGCCCAGCATGTCCTGCATGCGCTGGATGGCGGGCAGCGAAGGCATCTGCACGCAGGCGGACGCCACCACCACGTCGGCGCCAGACGTATTCAGACGCTTCACGTCGTCGAGCAACAGCAGCGGGTTGCGTCGGCCGACCTCCAGGTTGTCGGGGATCTCGAAGCAGATGGAATCAATCACCTCGATGCCCTCGTGTTCGATGTACTGCACCACCAGATCGGTCAAGGGCCGCATGTAGGGGGCCATAAGCGAAATCCGCTTCGCGCCCAGCGTTTTCAAACCATCGATCAGCGCGCCAGCGGAGGTCATCACCTGGCAGTCCGCCCCGGCCGCCTGGACGGCGCGGCGCATGTCCTCCTCCACTTGGCGGTGGAAGCCGATGCCTTGCGCCATGATGGCCACCAGGCAGGCCGTGCTCATCACGTCCACTCGAGCGTCGGCCAACTCGGCCGCGCAGCGCTCGGTCTGGCTGTTCATGGCCTTGAGTTCCTCGGGCGTGACCTTGTGCATGCGCATGCGGCTGGAGTGGAAGGTGAAGCGCTCAGGCCTCACCGCTTCACGCAGCCGGAACATGGCCGGTATCTCGGTCTCCATCGTGGTGTTGGAACTGGGCACCATCTGCCCGATACGGTACAGCGTCTTTGTCATGGGCATCATCTCAATCGAGGGAAATATTGGCTTGCTTGACGACCTCGGCATAGCGCGCCTTGTCGCGCGCAGCGACCTTCACCGCCTCGGCGGGCGTTGCCGTCCAGGCCTCGAATCCCACAGTGGCCAGGCGCGACTTCACGTCGGCCTCGGCCAGCGCTTTCTGTGAGCTGGCGTACAGGCGCTCCGCGATGGCCTTGGACGTGCCCTTTGGGGCGTACATGGCAACCCAGGTGCTCAGTTCGAAAGCTGCCGGACCACCGGCCTCGGCGACGGTGGGCACATCCTGGTAGCCCGCCACGCGCCTGGCGCCGGCATAGGCCAGCAGACGGACTTTCTTGGCCTGGTACAGAGGCCCCACCGTCGCCGCCGTGCCGAAGGCCCAATCCACTTCGCCGGTGGCCACCGAGGTATAGAGTTGCGGCAGTTCCTTGAAAGGCACGTGCCGCATGTTCGCGCCGGTGGCCCGTTCGAGCATGGCCGTGCCCACATGGGCCACGCTGCCCAGTCCCCAACTGCCGTAGGTCACCTCGCCGGACTTGGCCTTGGCGGCAGCCAACAGATCGGCCATCGACTTCCAGGGCGAATTGGCGCCCACCACGACGAAGAAGTTGGTGAAGTACAACGGCGCCACCAGTTCGAAATCGCTCTCCGGGACGAAGGGCAACTGCTTGTACAGATGTGGCTGCAGCGTCATGTGGGTGGCATCGACGGTCAGCAGGTTATAGCCGTCGGGGCTGGCTCGCTTCACGTCGCCGATGGCCAGCCAGCCGTTGGCGCCGGGCTTGTTGTCGACCACGATGGACTGGCCCCACTCCTTGGACAGTTTCTCGCCAACGTGGCGCACGACGGCGTCGGGCCCACTGCCGGCGGAGTACGGCAGCACGACCCGCACGGGCTTGGCCGGATAGGTCTGCGCCAACGCTGGCAGCGCAAGCCCCAGGACGGCGGCGCCGGCCAGCAGGTGGCGTCTGTTGATCTTGTTCATTCGATGTCTCCTTGGGTTGGGTGGGTCAAGCGGTTGCATTCGACTGCGCGGCCTGGGCCACGCCGGCCGCTTCGCAGGCGGCGGTGAAATAAGGGTCGCGCCGTGCGAGGTCCTCGTGGCTGACCTGGCCGGTGCGGCGCATGTAGTGGTATGCGAACGCCAACGGATTGAGATGCATGATGTCGCCCACCCGCTCGTACCAGTCCAGACTCCTGGAGGCCGAGGCCTGGAAGGTGGTGGATGCCGGACGGCGCTCGTGCTCAAAGGCTGCAAAGGCGGCCTGCACGTCGTCCGGGTGCTCGACCAGGCCACGGTGCAAAGCGATGGCATCCTGCATGGCCATGCGCGTGCCCGACCCGAGCGAGAAATGGACGGTGCGCAACGCATCGCCCAGAAGCACGATGTTCTGGTGTGTCCATTGCTCGTTCTTCACGATGTTGGCCTCGAACCACAGGGAGCGGTTGGTCATCAGCTCATGGCAGCCCAGCTCCTCGCGGAACACCTGGGCACAATAGGCGCGACTCTCGTCCTCGGAAGCGCGGTCCAGGCCGGCGCGGCTCCAGGTGTCGGGATCGACCTCGATCAAAAAGGTGCTGAGCCCCGGGCTGTATTGGTAACTGTGGGCGATGAACACGCCATGGGGCGTCTGCTTGAATATCAGGGAGACGGGGTGGAACAGTTGCCGGGTGCCGTACCAGGCGAACTTGTTGCGCCGCCGCTCGAAGCTGGGACGGAAATGCTCGGCGAACTGCGTGCGAATGGCGCTGTTGCCGCCGTCGGCCGCCACCAGCATGTCCACCTGAGCGCGCAGCGCATTCACGTCCTCGATGCGGCGGCCGTAGTGAACCTGGATACCCAGTCGCTCGCAGGCGGTCTGCAAGGTGCGCAACATGTCAATGCGCGAGGTGCGCGAGAAGTGGTTGCCTCCGATCTGAACGTGTGTGCCTTGGTGGACCACTTCCATGTAGTCACAACGCTCGTGGTGGGCCGTGAACTCGCGGAAGAACTCGGGGTCGGCCTCGCGCAGGAAATTCAGTCCGATGTCCGAGAACACCACGCCCCAGCCGTAGGTGGCGTCGGCCGGGTTTTGCTCGTACACCTCGATGCTGTGCTGAGGCTGGTGCTTCTTGGCGAGCAGCGCGAAGTACAGGCCCGCAGGCCCCGCGCCAACGATGGCGATTTTCATGATGAATGTCTCCAGGAGTTATAGCGAGGTGACCTCGCATGCTTGCTGGTAGGCCAGCAGGCTGCGGCGGAATGCGTCGGGCAGTTCGATTGATCGGCGTGCATCGCGCGCCACACACACCGGGGTCAGCTTGGCCTCAAAGATGAGTTCGCCCTGGGGTCGCCGGGCCGTGATGGCCAGGACATAGGTGCGCGAACGCACGTCTTCCACGATCACGGTCATGTCAAACAGCTCGTCGGGTCTCAGCGACGAGTGAAAGTCGAAGCTCAGCGCCCGGCTGGGCGTGCCAAAGCCCCCGTGCTGCTTGGCGGCCTGCGGACTCTGGCCCAGCAGCACTTCGTAGAACAGCTCGGCCGCCGAGATGACGTACTCGGTGAAGCTGACCGTATAGACCACGGCCGCCGGGTCGCATTCACCCCACTTCACGCGGCGCCGTATCACCACAGGCGCCTTGTTGATGACCTGCTCGGTGCTGGTCATGGGCGCGACTCCGGCGTGTTGGATTCGGCCGCCATCATGTCCGCTATCTGGCGCTTGAGCGCCACCTTGTCCAGCTTGCCCACCCGCGTGACCGGGAAGCTGTCCACGACCTCGACCCGCTCCGGGCACTTGTACTTGGCCAGGCCCAAGCCGGTCAGGAACAGCAGCAAGGCCTTCACATCGGGCACCACATGGCCCGGACGGGGAATGATGAAGACACAACCCTTCTCGCCATAGAACGGGTCGGGCATGGCGACCAGCTTGGCGTCGGCCACGGCGGGGTGCTGGCTGACATACCCCTCCACCTCTTCACAGCCGATCTTCTCGCCACCCCGGTTGATGTTGTCGCGCAGGCGGCCCTCGAAGACGTAATAGGTTTCACCATCGACCACATGCGCGGTCATCATGTCGCCCGTACGGTAGAAGCCGTTGGAGGTGAAAGCCCTGGCATTGGCCTCTGGCGCATCGTAAAAACCCCGCAGGCTGGATGGGCCGCGAAAGCACAGTTCCCCCATCCGGCCGGGCGCCACCGGCGTCTCGGACTCGGGGTCGAGCAGGCGCAGCTCGTCATCGGCCACTCCCGACCGCCCTTGCGTGTGGTGACGCACGAAGGCCGACTCGTCGGCGGGCGAGCCCAGCAGCAACCCTTCGGTGATGCCGAACAGGTTGGAACAGGGAACCCCGAGGTGAGCCTCCAGCTTGTCGGCGCGGCTCATGGTGGCGAACAGTCGCAGCGATGACAGGTCATGCCGCGCGATGTTCTCGTAGGCCAGGAGCTGCGGCGCAATGGGACCGATGGACAGCGCGTGGGTCACGCGGTGGCGCGCGATCAGGTCGAGCATCGCGGGGATATCGACCTTGGGCATCAGGACGGTGGTGACGCCCAGCAAGATGGTGGGAATCAAGGCATAGAGCTGGCCGGCGTTGTGCAGCAGAGGCAGCGACCAGATCACGCGCGAATCGGACGTGATGCGGTAGCGGTCGGCCCACCCTTTCGAGTGCCCAAGGTACTCCGCGTGGAAGCGCGGAATGATCTTGGGGATGCCCGTCGTGCCACCGGAGAGTTGGAAGCTCAACACGTCCTGGCTGCCGACGGGCGCTTGGGCCACAGTGGCCCGGGCGGTCTCGCCATCAACGGATTCGATCAGCTGCGCCTGACCCAGGTGCGGCACCACGGCCGGGCCACGTGCCACGATCAGGTGCCGCAGCCCGGGCACCTGCTGCTGCATGCCGGCGGCGAAACCCACCAGATCGAAGGCGCTGAAGTCCGCCTGCACGAAATAGGCCGTGGCCTTGGACTGGCGGGCCAGTTGCCCGATCTCGATCTCGCGATGCTGGGGCAATGAACACACGGGAATCACACCGGCCTTGTAGCAAGCCAGCAACGCGACGACGGTGTCCACGTTGGTGCCCATCTGGAACAGGGCTCGGTCGCCCGTGCGCACGCCGCTGCGCAGCAGGGCGGCGGCCAGCCGCTCGGATTCGTCGTCCAGCGCCGCGAAGCTCAGCGAGCGCTCGTCGCTGATGAAGGCCAGGCGGTCCGGGTGGCGGTGCGCGGTCTCGCGCAACGCGTCGCCGATGGTCTTGTCGATCCAGGCGCCCGACGCGGTGAAGCGTCGGGCGCACTCGGGTGTCGGGTAGATCACGCCGGGGATGGGTGTCTTGATGGCAGCCATGGGTCACACCTTTCTCGACCGACTCAATTCGCGGGCGTGATGACCACGCGATCGCGGTCGAAAACCGTTATGCGCCCGCGCAGCCCACCCGTGAACAGGCCGTACCAGACGGCCGGCCTCAGGCCCAGCTCCCTGCGCCTGAACTCCAGCGCGACGTCCGCGTCGATGCGCCGGTAGTCGCCGCAGTTGGTGACTCGGCAATCGGACCGCGCGGCGGCGTCACCCACGATGCTGGCGAACTCATCCACCGCCGGCACATAGATGGACACCGCCGAAGGCGATGCGCCATAGCGCTCGTCGAGCAAACGGGCCTTGCAGCCCCAGATCTCGTCGATCGCGGCCGCCTGCTGGCCCGCCTGCTGCCGCGCGTCCTCGACTGCCAAGGCAGCCTGCAGCGTGCGGCGGGCATCGACGTGATCCAACTCGGTCAGCGGACGCAGCTTGCGGGTGAACTCGATGAAGTAGCCGTTGGGATCGCGCACGTAGATGGACTCGATCACCTCGTGGCGCGTCTCCACCGACACTTGGAGTCCCTGGGCTTCAAGCCGGGTTTTCCAGGCTTTGAGTTCCTCTTCCGACTCCACCAGCCAGGCCGTGTGGGTCGCATCGAAGACATGGTCTTGCGGCAGCGGCAGACCTTGCGCACGCCCTCGCAGGAACGCTGGCTCCTGGGTGCCCAGGTAGTAGAAGAAGGCGATGGTGGCGCCGTTGCCGGCGTCAAAGAAGAAGTGCAGGAAATCCGGATGGGTGTCGGGTCCCCAGCCTCGCGCCGAGATCACATGGACCAGAGGCAGGCCCAGCTTCTCGCCGTAGAAATCCAGGGTTTCCCGCAACTTCCAGGTGGGACGGGCGGTGTGGTCCACCCCCCTGATCGCGGGTTGGGGCAGGTCTCGTGCTGACATTGCGGTTTCCTTCAGTTGGTCAGGGGGAAGCGGGCGTGCAGCCAGGCCGCGAGGATTCGCGCCGCGACGTAGCGGCCCGGCTCTTCGTCCGGGGTAAGGGCACGCCCGTGGTGGTCACCGCGTACGCGGTGATGGGTCTTGTCCGCGGCGCCCAGACGGTCCACGATGGCCTGGACATCCGAGGGAAAACAAGCCTGGTCGCCCGTGTACTCAATCACCAGCGTGGGCTGGGTGATGTCGACGGCGGTCTTGGCCAGCGTGGCGTTGCTGGAGAGGCTCGACCAGGTCGAGAGCCAGCTCTCGGGCGTGCATTGGCGCGCGAAACCCACCGCACCGTAGTTGGAGGCATAGGGGTCACCGCCCCAAAGTGAACCGGGCCGGCGCTCCGAGGGGTCGAGCGAGAGGTCCAGGCAGCGCAGGTCGCCGTCGGTGCGCCACACGTTGATGATGGGCGTGTGGGCTGCGATGCGGCGGTCTTCGGACAAGGCGGCGCCGGCGGCCTCCTTCACCCGCCGGCGCGCTTGCAGCCGGGTCTGGATGAGCTGGCGCGCCTGTGCTTCGATGCGTGCCACCCGCTCGCGTTGGGCCGCGCGGTAGCGTTCGATGAACTCGGCCGTATAGCGTGCCTGCCCCTTGGGCAGATAGCCGTTGGCCGGGTTGAGCGCATCCAGGGCTGGATCCACCGAGAGCGGGTTGTTCTCGTCCGTGACCGAGGGGTCTATGCAGCCTTGGAGCAACGCCCCTTGCCCCGGGTGCGGCCCCACCAGCACAAGGCCGTCCGCCTGCGGCATGTCCAGCTCGGCCAATTGGGTGGGCTTGCCACCCGGCGTCTTGGCGATCCGCGCCTGTGGCGCCAGCGATGCCTGCTGGATGTACAGCGCATACAGCCCCGCGCCGCCCGAATTTCCCAGCAGGAGGATGCGCCTGAAGCCTTGTCGCTTGAGGTGGGCCAAGCCGGTGGCCACGTCGTGCAATGCGATCTCGTGCTCGAGGCGCAGGTCGTTGCCGACCGAGCGCGGCGACTGCGACCACGCGGCATACCCCGCCGCCACCAAGTCGGGGATCAGGTAGTGGCAGGCCATGAACTCCCGGGGGTGCATGACGCACACCACCGTGTCGGACGGCGTGGCGGGTTGGTAGAGGGAGCCACCGGTCGCGGCCCCGTCGGCAGTGCGCAGCACGACGTTGGTGGTGCGCGTGCCCGCAGGCACGTCACGCGGATTCCAGTCCGTGTTGAGAAAGCCGGCAGTAACAGCCTGTGAGGAGGGTTCTGTGCTCATGTGGGTCGACGCACAAGCGCGCCGTCAGTTGATCTAAGTCAAATGTTAGATCAAATTGACACATGAGTCAATTTTTCGACGTTTAAGTCAAATCAGTGTTTTCCCTGAGTCGGCTCAGCTCCCTGAATCGTCCCCGTCTTGCACCTCGTCAGCGCCCGGCGCTCAGGCGCGCTTCCAGTACCGCGAGCGACTCCTTGATCTGCTGAAGTGCATCGTGGGCGGTCGCCGCCGGCCCCTCGCCTCCCGGCGTGGGCCGCAGGCCCCGCAAGGCGAAATCCACGAGAAAAGTCGTCACATCGCCCCGGGACATCTCGCCCTTGGGATCGAACCACCATGCACCCCAGTTGCACATGCCGATGATCGAGAACGCCGCCAGCCGCGGATCAACCACGCGGAACTGGCCACCGTCGATACCGCGCCGAATGACGTGCACGAAGTGATCCAGCACGTCCCTGCGGGCCTGCATGGCCACCGCGCGATGTGCCTCCGGCAGGCTGCTCTCGCTGCGCTCGACCACGCGAAACTGCACCGCGTTGCTCAGAATCAGGTTGGCGTGCTGGAGCACCAGTTGCCGCAACGCCTCTTCCGGTGGCAGCTCCTGGCGCTTCGAGACGGTCTGGGCCAGCTTGCTGGCCTCTTCCGTCACGCCCTCTGTCAGCGCCTCAAGAATGGCTTCCTTGCTGCGGAAGTAGTAGTACAACGCTGTGCGAGTGACGCCCACCGCATCGGCGATGTCATTGAAGCTGGTGCCACCAAAGCCATGCTCAATGAACAACAGGGAGGCGGCATCGAGAATGTGCTGCCTTTGTACGTCGTTGCGCTTTGGTGGGGGCGGATTTTTCGGTTTTGAGACAGGCATAGGCAGCATTGTGCCAACTATCCCTCTGGCCTTTCAGAACGCGATCGCCTCTGCCATTGCGATCATTCATTGTCTAAGGAAGGTCTCCACAACCGTGCTGGCGGAGTGGCATGAAACGGAAAGAATCTGACAGAACATGTAAAGCCCAATCACGCGCTGAAGCCTTGCTCCAACAGTCGATGCGCCGAAGGAACCAACTTGACATCCGTCAGCGGACCGGGACGACTTCAAGAGGTTTCACTAAACCGTCATCCAGCACT